>JBDKIJ010000387.1:0-4898 GCA_039797155.1 Gemmatimonadota bacterium
CTCGCCAAGAACCTCCTGGAGCGGCAGCAGTATCCCGATGCGCGGCTCAACACGTACGACGACAGCGGATGGAGCATGGGCTTCGCCATGGGCGTCGACGTGGTCGAAGTGGCCGATTCAAGCATCCTCAAGGCGTCTGTCACCGCCGTGGATCGGGTCGTGCCCAAGGGGTCGCTCCGTGGCACCAGCGGGCGCGTGATCGCCGTGGCGCATCACGGCAGCAACCACATGATCACCTTCCGGTACCTGCTGCGCGGCATTCCCATGAAGGTGGCGGAGGCGACGTTCAGTGCCGGCGACTCCACCTATCCGGCCGGCTCCTTCCTGGTTGATGCCAAGCATGCGTCCGCGGTGCGGCGGGTTGTCGATTCGCTGGGCCTCAGTGCCACGTATCTCCCGAGTGCGCCCACCATCGCGACCCATGAAGCGGACGCGCCGCGTGTCGCGATCTATTCGCAGTGGAGCGGCACGCAGAACCTCGGCTGGTATCGCCTCACCTTCGACGAGTTCCGCGTCCCCTTCGACCTGATCTACAAGGAGCGCGTCGCGCAGGGGAACCTGCGTCGGGATTACGACGTGATTCTGGTCGCGGAGCAGAACTTGTCGCGCGCGACGGTGATGCAGGCGCCCGCTGCCCGCAGCGTGCCGTACAAGAAAGATCCCCGCTTCCCCTTCCTCGGCATGTATGGCGAAACCGACGACATGACCGGGGGATTCGGCCAAAAAGGTGTCGATGCGTTCGCCGCATTCCTCGATCAGGGCGGCACGCTGATCGCCATCGGCGAGAGCGCCCGGTTGCCGATCGAGTTCGGTTGGGCGGGTACGGTCGACAAAACGCCGGTGCCCGGGCTCACCTCGCAGCGGCCGCTCGTGGAAGCGGAGATCGTCCGCACGGCGCACCCCGTGTTCTACGGCTTCGGGACGAAGACGATCCCGGTGAAATACGTGGGCGGTACGCCGTTCAAGGTGGGCATTGCCGATGAAGGCAACGTCCTCGCTCGCTACGTCGGCGGCGACAAGGCCGTTCTGTCGGGCCTGATGACGGGCGCCGATTCGCTCAAGGCGCGTCCCTTCGCCGTAGACATCCCGCAAGCCGTCAACGGCCGTGGTCGCGTGCTGCTGTTTGCGAACAATCCGATCTACCGGTGGCAGAATCACGGCGAGTTCGGGATGGTCTTCAACAGCCTCATCAACTGGAACGACCTCGGCCTCACGTGCAGCGGAACCACTCGATGCTAGGAGGATGTCACGTTCGGTAGTTCGGCGCCGGTGTGTGGATAAAAATCCATGCACCGGCGCTGTGTTTTTCTCGAGGCGTAATGCATCCAACTGCAACCAATTCCATGGGTTGCGCGTGTCGAACGAACGTGTATTCTAGGAAAGAATTCCGCGTTTCCCACACTTCGCCCGACGCGCCCGTATGGAGCTTCCCCGGATGACCTTCGAGTTCGAAGAGAACGCCACGCAGAACGCCCGGATGAAGGTGGTCGGGGTCGGTGGTGGCGGTGGGAACGCCGTGAATCGCATGATCGAGGAGCATCTCGAAGGCGTCGAGTTCATTTCCGTGAACACCGACGCGCAGGCGCTCCTCAACTCCAAGGCCGACGTCAAGATCCAGATCGGCAAGAAGATCACGCGAGGGCTTGGCGCCGGCGCGCGACCGGAGATCGGCAAGCAGGCCATCGAGGAAAATCTCGAAGACTGCAAGCGCGTCATCAGCAATGCGGATCTGGTGTTCGTCACCTGCGGCATGGGTGGCGGTACGGGAACCGGTGCGGCGCCGGTGATCTGCCAGCTCGCGCGTGAGGCCGGTGCACTCACGGTCGGCATCGTCACGCGCCCCTTCCTCTTCGAAGGGCGCAAGCGCATGCGCCAGGCCGAGGAAGGGATCGCGGAGATGCGCAAGCATGTAGACACGATGATCGTCGTGCCGAACGAGCGGCTGCTGGCCGTGGTTGGCAAGGGGATCCCGTTCCACGAGGCACTCAAGAAGGCCGACGAAGTCCTGCTGCATGCCACGCAGGGCATCTCGGTGCTTATCAGCGAGACCGGGCTCGTCAACGTCGACTTTGCCGACGTGCGCACGGTCATGCAGAACGGGGGCTCGGCCCTCATGGGCACCGGAATCGGGCGCGGGGAGAACCGGGCGATGGAAGCGGCCCAGCAGGCGATCGCCTCGCCGCTCCTCGACAATGTGTCGGTCTCCGGTGCCACCGGCGTACTCGTCAACATCACGGGTGGCGAAGACCTCACCCTCGGCGAAGTCCATCAGATCAACGACATCGTGCATGATGCGGTGGGCGATGACGCGGAAATCATCTTCGGCGCCGTCCATGAGCCGGCCATGATGGGGGAGATCCGGGTCACCGTGATCGCCACCGGGTTCGACCGGTTCGTCCAGCAGAGTGGCGGAGCGCACCATGGCGCCCCCATGGGTGCCATGCCGACCCCTTCCGCCACGTCGGCGTCCGCGGCATCTTCCGGAACGGCTCCCAAGGGGCCGGCGGTGCTCCCGTTCCCAACCCGAGGACAGGCGCCCCGTCCGGCGGCTCCGGCCACACGCCCTTGGGAAGCGGCCTCGCAGCGACCGCCGCGAGTCCCGCCCTCGAATTCGTCGACGAGTGCTGAACTCGACGACATGGAAATCCCGACGTTTATTCGGAGACAGATGGATTGACGCCGACCCTTCGCACGCTGCTCGTCACTGCCGGATGCCTGGGGCTCGGAGCAGCCGCGATTTCGCTCGGACGTCCTGTTGAATCGCGCCCCGCAGCCAGTGTCCTGGCTGCGGGGCCTCGTATGTCATCCCGGTGGCTCACCCGCGTGGACACCGTCCGACGCGGAGAACCCCTGTCCCGGGTGCTGACCCGGGCCGGCGTCTCGCCTGACGACGTCGCGGACGCCTTGCGCGCGTCTTCTGCCATCGATGCCCGCCGGATTCGTCCCGGCACCACGATCACGACACGCGTCCATCCTGATTCGGGGGCCACGGAGATCGCGCTGCAGCTGGCGATCGATCGGGTGGTGCGTCTGCGCCGCAACGAGGCGGAGCCGTCGTGGTCGGAGTACGAGGAAACGTTGCCGTGGTCGACGGATACGGTGGTCGTCGGAGGGATCGTGACGAACACCCTCACGCAGGCGATCGCGGACGGGGCCGCGGCCTTCCCGGGCGCGCAGCGCACGGAGTTGGCCTATGCCTTGGCCGACATTCTGGAATACCGCGTCGACCTCAGCCGTGATTTGCAGGTCGGGGACACGGTCCGCGTGCTCGTGGAGCGGCAGCGCACCACCACCGGGCTGGTTCGTCCTGGGGCGATCATCGCGGCGCGCATGACGGTGGGCGGCAAACCGGTCGAGACGGTCCGCTTCACGCAGCGTGGACGGGTGGCGTATTTCGACGGCGACGGAAAGGCGATGCGCGCGGCGTTCTTGCGAGCGCCGCTCGCGTTCCGCCGGATTAGCTCCGTCTTCGGCCTGCGCCGGCACCCCATCCTTGGCACGGTGCGTCGCCATCAGGGTACCGACTACGCCGCAGCGCGCGGGACGCCGGTCCGTGCCTTGGGTAATGGCAGGGTGATCTTCGCTGGATGGCGCGGGGGCTATGGCAAGACCGTCGAGATCCGTCATGCCAATGGTTTCGTCACCCGGTACGGTCACTTGCACGCATTTGGTCGCGGGATCAAGCGTGGGGTCAACGTGAGTATCGCCGAAACGATCGGGCAGGTTGGGTCGACCGGTCTCTCGACCGCGCCGCATCTCCATTTCGAGGTGCTGGTCGGCGGCGTCCATCGAGATCCTCGCGTCGCGCTGCGCAACGTGACGGGGGAGCCGCTCGCCCCCAATCAGCGTGCGGCGTTCCTGCAGCTGAAGACGAGTCTGCTCGCCCGCCTCTCGAGTGGCGGCGCGGTGGCCAGTGGCTCAGCGTTGGGCGCCGGTGACTGATCCCGGTCCCGTCGAGCGAAGAGCGCCGACCGCGCGTAACAGCCGTAACAGCACGGGGCAGGGACTGGAATGGTTCCGCGCCCCGTCGGTGTTTTTCACCCCTCGTGTGGTAGGGTGGTCGTCGTGATGCGCTGGATGGTGGCCGCGGTTCTGGGATCGGTGGCGGCGTGGTGGTCGTATCGGCGGGTGCGCGGTCAGGTGGCAGGGAGCGCCGGGGTTAGACTCACACCGCTCCTTATGCTCTTGCGCGCGGCGGCGATCACGCTGGTGGCCGCGCTGTTGCTCGGCGCGCCGGCCGGTCGAGCCCGACCTGCCGCACCGCTCGTGGCGATTGACGTATCCGCGTCCTGGCGCCGCGCCGTGGGGGATGACAGCGCCTTTGTCACGGCCTGGCGCCAAGCGGTCCGCGACAGCGTGACGCGTCTCGCGCCGGCCGATGCCCCACTCGTGTTTGTGGGCGATTCCATACGGGACGCGGCGCTCGGCGATCTCACGACCGTGTTGCCGAACGATCAGCGGTCCAGCCTCCGGGGCGCGGTCGATCGTGCCGCCGCATTGGGACGTCGACTGATTCTGGTGACGGATGGCACCGTCGATGATCCCGAGGCGCTTGCCGAGGCTCCCGCCGGCTCGCAGGTCATCCGACTCCCCATCTCGAACAAGCGCGATGTCGCAGCGGTCGACCTGCAGCTGCCGCCCACGGCGACGGCCGGTGATTCGATGACCGTCGGGGTGACGGTGGCCGCCGGCGGCACCATCACCCCCGATGGACAGGTGCACGTGCGCGTCGACGGACGCGAGGTGGGATCGGCGCCGTTGCCCGCCCTCGCGCCGTTCGCTTCGACTCGCGTGAGCGTGCCGGTGGTAATCCCGCGCGGCGCATCGATCGCGGTGGTCCAAGCCGTGACGGAGATCGCGTCAGATGTAGAAGCGCGAAACGACACGGTGAGCGCCGC
>JBDKIJ010000388.1:0-3326 GCA_039797155.1 Gemmatimonadota bacterium
ACAGATCGACTTCGGCCAGCTCGTCCGATTGCAGCACATTACCCATCCCTGACACAATGGCGGGGACATTGTGCGCACGCAGCAGCTTCTCGACCGCAATCCCTTCGTGTCCCTCACGGACGAGAATGGCGATCTGTCCGGGTGACCAGCCCGCACGAAGCAGATCGAGGATCTGCGAGACGCAGAACTGCAGCGCTTGCTTCGTTGCCGCGCCTTTGGCGTACCACGTGGGTTCCCCCGTCTTTTCATCGACACCGGGATCCACCCACACCCACTCGAGGCCATGGGTGCCCTTCAGCGGCGGGTGCACCGACGCCGACTTCTGCGCGGCCTCCGCTTGTGGGTAGATAATGCCGCGATCACTCAGCGGATGCGTCCGACGCATGAAGAGCCGATTGACCGCTTCCACCACCGCCGGTACGCTCCGCCAATTCTTCGTGAGCGTGAAGCGCTGGGACTCGGGCACCTCCCGGGTCGCGCGAAGGTACGCATGCACATCCGCCCCGCGGAACGCATAGATGGCCTGCTTCGGATCGCCAATCAGGACCAGCGGCCGCTCGCGGAAGATGATCGAAAAGATGCGGAACTGCTGATCGTCGGTGTCCTGAAACTCATCGATCAGCGCCGCTGCGTACCGACGGCGCACCGCCGTGGCCAGCAGCCCGTCGGGCCCTTGGGCGCTGATGGCTGTGGACAGTTGCGAGAGGAGGTCGTTGAAGCCGAGCGCCTGACGCGCCTGCTTGGCGGCAGCGATGGCGGCATTCACTTCGTGCAGACACACGCGCTGAAGCAGGATACTCCGATGGTCCTCGAGGTGCTTCGCCCGGTCACCAATTCTCGCGATGTCCAGGCCCCGCACTTCGGCTTCAGCCAGTGGCCCAGCCTTACCTCGCTTGTCAACCGCCTTCGCCAGATTATCCGCCGAATATTTCGCCACCCGTGGGATGACGCGTCGCAGAATGTCGGGGTGATTGGCCTGATATTCGGCCATATCGGCGACCATCTGATCCGTTGAAGCGATCTCACTCGCAGTCGCAATCGTCGCTGAAGCATTCCACTTCAGCGTCGAAGCCAGCGTGCGAAATGCACTGGTCGTCCAGGCCGCGCCAAACTCTTGGGCAATCGCATATGCCGTGGCTTCAAACTGCTCCATCGACAGGGCTGGCTCGACCGTTGCATCCGGCCACGCGGCCGCCTGCTTGATCAGCTTCGCGTAGTGCTCCGGCTTGCCTTCCGTTTGCTGGGTGGCAAACCGTTCATCGCGATAAAAGGTTCGACGCCACCAATCGTGGACGGCGCTCTGCCGCAGGCTACTCTCATCCTGCAGCAGGTCCACTTGAAACAGCGTGCCGCTCTCGAGCGCGAACTCGTCCAGCACACGCTTGCAGAAGCCGTGAATGGTGAACACCGCGAGGTTGTCCATCTCGGACAGCGCGCGCCCCAGGCGCTCTTGCGCCCACACCGTATCCGCATGTACAAGCGGGCGCAGGGCGTCTACCGTGCCCTTCGATTCATCCACGCGCTCGTCGCAACTCAGTCGATACGCGATCTGGACGAATCGACGGATGCGACTGACCAACTCATCGGTCGCTGCATTCGTGAAGGTGACCACCAGGATGGCGCCAATCCCGTCAACACGCGGAGCGCCTTGCCCGTCACGCTCGAGGAGCATGCGGACGACGCCGAGCGACAGATTGAAGGTCTTGCCCGTCCCGGCGCTGGCTTCAACGAGCGAGAGTCCCGAAGGGAATGACGTACGGGCGATATCGAGTTCGATACTCATTCCGCACGCTCCGCATTCGATCCCTTCACGGAGCGATTGTCCTTCCGGGGCACTCCGCCAAACAGCCTGTCGGCGAAGCGCGCAAATTCCTCCTGACGAGCAGTCAGCACATCCTCGAACCCACGCCACAGGTAACGGACATACCGATCGTCCGCCTCACTGTTGACATGATCGCCTTCGGGACAGAATGCCTTCTGCGCAGCGCCCATCCTGTCGGCAGGATCACTCGCGCACACCCACGCCTTCGCCGCCGCCGGAAACATGGCCACCGGCCGTGCGCGCATCTCCCGATAGCCGGCAACAAGTCCCTGCAAGTGACGCCGAGCCTCGTCAGCCGTGAGTGCCGGCCAGCACTCGATGGTCACCCTCTTGTTTTTGATGCTGAACAATCGTGATTGTGTCACGTCGGCTAGCGCCGCGCACGCAACAAGATGGTAGATCCAACCTCGCGCTTCATACTTCGGTCGCAACTCTCCCGGACGGAAGATGACCGGGCCATCGCTGCAGTGCTGTTCAAGCGCGCCCTCGATGCGCCAGTCGTCACCGCAGACGACCACCTCGGTGGGCGCTCGCCACGACAGGCGCTGCAGCTGCTCGATCAGCGGGCGGACGACATCGGCCTCCATGCGAAATCGAACGGCACCACCGGCACCAATCGGCAGCGTGCCGCTAGCCGCATGCCACGCAAGCGCGTCATCCTCGTCGTGCGGTAGGCCGTCCGCATGCTGTGCAAGCGCCGTTTGTAGCAGCGCGTCCTTGAGCTGATAGCTTGTCAGGGGATCGCAGGTGAACTGCTCCTCGGCTTCGAGCCCTTCGGCCTTACCCGGCAGATTCACGCCTAAAACCTGCCGGCAGTAGAAACGCGCCGGCTCGGTCCATGCCTCAATGAGATCGTCGAGGGCAATGTGCTCGAATCCGTGCGCGGCGTCGTGGGTGACGGGCACCTCCACATCAGCCGTGAAGGTCGCGGTATTGGCGGCGACATTTGGATCACCGGTCATGCCGCGCTGCCATACGGGATCAAAGCTGAAGCGACGCGAGTCCTCGCCGGTGTAGTACACGGGATGAAACGGTTGTAGAGCGTGCTCGACCTGCACGTAATGCCGGGCCGTCGGATCCCGATCATCCTCGCCCTTCGTACCAGCTGGCGGCGCAAACTCCCGATCCAACTGATCGAGCAGTTCCGACAGCACCACCGAGTCCGCGCGCTCGCTGTTATCGAGGGCATTGCGCCCGACGTACGACAGGATCAGTCGATCCTGCGCGCACAGCAGCGTGTCGAGAAACAGCTGGCGATCATCGGCGCGCGGATCGCGATCACCGGGGCGTCGCGATCCCTCGATCAGATCGAAGGCCGCCCGTCGATCTCGGCGAGGAAAGGTCGCGTGATCCAGCCCCAGCATCGCGATCACCCGGAACGGAATCGCGCGCATCGGCTTCATCGCACACAACGTGACTCCGCCCGTCATGAAACCGGCATGCCGCGCATCGCCCGCGAGTACACTTTCAAGCCAGCCGCGAATGACCGGGAAAGGCACCGCCC
>JBDKIJ010000389.1:0-5116 GCA_039797155.1 Gemmatimonadota bacterium
CAGGGCGATGATCTTGTTCGTCGTCGAAAAGGTGGACACGCTCGCACGCGGTGCACCAGCCGCCGCTGCAGGCTCGGCGGCCACGCGACGAATCACACGGGCGTTTGCGGCCGTCCGCACCGCGCGCACGACCTCATCGACCACATCCGACGTGGCCATCGCCGACCCCGGCTTGGCAATCACTTCGACCGCGCCGAGCGACAGCGCCCGAAGCGCCGTATCACTGTGTTGTGGCGTGAGCGAACTGCACACGACCACCGGCATCGGGAAGTGCTTCATCAGCTTCGACAGGAACGACAGGCCGTCCATCCGCGGCATTTCGATGTCGAGCGTCATGACATCCGGACGCAGCTGCGCGATGCGCTCACGCGCCACATAGGGATCGGGCGCCCAGCCCACGACTTCAATGTCCGGCTGCTTCGACAGCGCATCGGAGAGGATGCGCCGTACGAGCGCCGAGTCGTCGACGATGAGGACGCGCACACGCCGTGCGGCCGGCACAGAGGTCGCTCCCATCGGGGGCTGGAACAACGAACTCATCCGGTCAGGCCGCGGGCGGCGGTACCGGGCGCGAGCGCGCCGGCGCATTGCCAAACAGAAACAGCAGCGCTTCGGTCCGTCCGTTCTCGACGCCGAACATCGCGCGGGCTGCCGGACGATCATCGTCGCGCACCGGCATGTATCCCGGTTCGATGAGCCGTGGGGCGTCGAGGTGAAAAATCGCATCGGCCCCGAAAATCGCCGGCAGCACGTTGCCGCAGATGACGTTCGCGAGCTCGCCCAGCGCATCGCGCTGCAACGGCGTCGCCCCCGACTGCTCGGCGCCCAGCATGTTCGCCGCAATGATCGGCAGGATCTGCTCCGACGCACGCAGCAGCAACCGCCCCGGCTCCGGGCCGCGGAAGTTCACCAGCACCGCCACATCGAGTGGTGCCGCAGCCTGTTCGTCGGTCAGTTGGGTTTCGGGAAAGAGAAGCGCCAGCTCTTCAAAAGTCGCTGTCGTCACTCGAGACAGGCACTGTTCCGTAGTATTCGGCATCGGAGACTCCGGTCACTCGCAGGATGACATCGCGCAGGGTCTCCGGCGCGAAGGGCTTGCGGACGATGGACGCGCCCATCTCCTGCAGCGCGCTCAGGCGGGTTTCACTGCCTTCCGTGGATACGATGATCACCGGCAACGATTCGCTCTCGGGATTCGCGCGAATCCGGCGCAGCATCTCCTCGCCGTTCATCACCGGCATGTTCACGTCCAGCATCAGGAGGTCCACCCACTGATCCTGCAGGATGAACAATCCTTCCTCGCCGTTCGACGCTTCGAGAATCGTCCCCAGCGGCACCCCACTCATCTTCAGGGTACGAACGACCATCTGCCGCATCACGGCACTGTCGTCGACCACCAGTACGTTGAAAGCCATATCGGGACCTTCGCGTCAGAGCTTGCTTTCGGCGCCGTTGATCTTGAGCGTGACCTCGCCAGTGGCCACGTCCACCCACATGGTACGCGACGTCTGTACGCCGCCTGTATCGTGCGCGTGCACCAGCACGCCGTTCTTCCACAACAGCTTACGCAGCGCGATCATGTTGCGTTTACCGATCTGGAAGCGGTCGTCCTCCTCGGACGCGCCCGAATGGGCTCCTCCCGCCACCTTGACCTGCATCCGCTCCTTTTTCGCGCCGAACTTGTAGCACTCCTTGAAGAGCATAGGCACACCACTGTCCACGAACATCGCCGGCTTGTCCCGCATCTTCGCCTCGTCGATGGTTCCCGTGGGCAGCATGACGTGCAATAGCCCCGCCACACTGACGACTGGATCATACACGACGATACCAAGACAGCTGCCGAGGGCGTACGTGATGAGCCGTTCGCCGGGGGTGTTGGACACCTTGCAGTCCGCCACCCCGACGACCCGCTCCATCGCCCGACTGGTCCCGAGCGCCATTACGGCTTCGCGTAGACGGCCGGCTGGACGTACTTCAGCCGGTGTGTGAGCCCCGTAAGGCTCTCGGAGTGACCGACAAACAGGTGCCCGCCCGGACGCAGGAGCGCCGAGTACCGATCGACGAGCTCCTGCTGGGTGGCCTTGTCGAAATAGATCATCACATTGCGACAGAGAATCGCATCGAACGGCCCCTTCATGGGCCATTTTTCCATGAGATTCAGCTTCGCGTAATGCACCAGACGGCGGAGCGCCGGTCCGGCGGTGTACGTCGCCTTCCCGCTCGTGTCCCCACGCGTCCAGTACTTCTGCAGCCAGGCATTCGGCACATCCGACATCAGCTCCACCGGATACACACCGGCCTTGGCCGTCGCGAGCACCCGATGGCTGATGTCCGTCGCCAGGATCTTCACATCCCGGCGACCAATATCCCCGAACGCCTCGTTGCACAGCATCGCCAGCGTGTACGGCTCCTCGCCACTCGAACATCCCGCGCTCCAGATGCGCACAGCGCCCGTGAGCGTCGGAAATACCGCATCGCGCAGGAAATCGAAGTGCGAGGCCTCCCGCAGGAAACTCGTCTTGTTCGTCGTGAGCGCGTCGATCATCTCGGCGAACTCGCGACGCGATGCCTCCTGTTCGACGTAGTTCAGGTAGGCGTCAAAATCGGGAAGGCCAAGGGCGCGCAGTCGCTTGGTGAGCCGCGCGCGGACCAGCCCCTCTTTTCCCTCGCGCATCCGGATGCCGGCATGGTCATGCAGCAGCTGAATGATGCGCTGAAACTGGGACGGGGAGAGGTCCGCTTCGGAGAACAGCGAGGACGGCAGGGGCGTGGTCATGCGACGAACACGACCGCGCGAAGGCGGGGCAACAGACGCAATGCCCGCTTACGCGTCTGAGGCGGAACCGGCGCCAAGACGCGGCGCGGCAGCTGGCGCTTCCAGCGCCCGCGACGAATCGAGCGCGGCGATCTCGTGCTGCGCCAGCACCTTGTCGATATCGAGCAGCAGCTTCACGCGACCACCCGTCTTGCCGATGCCCAGCAGGAACTCGGTGTGGATGTCGGCACCGAAACTCGGCGCATCCTCAATATCCCCTTCGACGATCGCGACCACTTCGCTCACACGATCCACCACGATGCCGGTCTGCACGCCGAGCATCTGCACCACGATGATGCAGCTTTCGGTCGTCTCGTCTTCGGGCATGCCGAACTTGCGACGCAGATCGGTGATCGGGATCACCTTGCCGCGCAGGTTGATGACCCCCTTCACGAATTCCGGCATCCGGGGGACGCGGGTGATCGGCTGCATGCCGATGATTTCGCTGACCTTGAGGATCTCAAGCCCGTATTCCTCGCCACCGAGGAAGAAGGTGAGATACTTGCCGGCGCGGGCCTGGTGCGTAGACGGGTTTGACGACGTGCTCATGACGTGCTCACGACTGCTGGTGGATGTCCCGACACCGGTCGGGATCCTGACGAACGCCCCATCATCGGAGCGCATGGGGCGGTGTACGCCCCACGTCAGCTAATTGACGACCAATCACTCGGAAAAGCAAAGGGGTGGGCGTCAGGCCGCGTGTTCGCCGCCACGACGAAGGAGCGCCGCCTCGCTGGCCTGCACCAGCGACACGGTCTCGTTGACGTCGAGGATGAGCCCCACTCGGCCGTCACCCAGAATGGCGCCGCCGCTGATCCCTTCCACCTTGCCGAGCAGGTCGCCCAGCGTCTTGGCCACCACCTGCTGCTGGCCGAGGAGGTCATCCACGAGGAGCGCGGTCCGGCGGTTCCCCTCGCCCACGATCATGAGCAGCCCATCCAACGGCGACTCGATCGCATCCGGGACGTCGAACAGCCGGTGGAGGCGCACGATCGGCATCAGCTCGCCGCGCAGCAGCACCATCTCCCCCCGGTTCCCGACCGTCGACAGCATCCCCGGCTCGGGACGGAAACTCATGTGGATGTGCGTGAGCGGAATGATGAACCGCTCCGCGCCGACCCGCACCAGCATGCCGTCGGTGACGGCCAAGGTGAGCGGTAAACGAATCGCGAACGTCGTCCCCTGCCCGGGCTCCGAGGTAATCTCGATCCGGCCGCGAATCGCCTCGAGGTTCCGGCGCACCACGTCCATGCCGACGCCACGCCCGGAAATGTCGGTGACCTTTTCCGCCGTCGAGAACCCCGGCGCGAAAATGAGGTTGAACACCTCGCTGTCGGTCATCCCCTTGTCGCTGTCGATCAGCCCCTTCTCGATCGCCTTGCGGACAATCTTCTCGCGATGGAGCCCTCGGCCGTCGTCGATCAGCTCCACGACGACATTCCCCGACGCATGGTAGGCGCGCAGGCGCACCTGGCCGGTCGGTTCCTTCCCGAGCCCCATCCGCTCATGCGGCGGCTCGACGCCGTGATCGACCGCATTGCGCACCATGTGCACCAACGGATCGCCCAGACGGTCCACCATGTTGCGATCGATTTCGACATCGTCGCCGTCGGTGGTGAACTGCACGGTTTTTCCCGCCTTGAGCGCCGTATCGCGCACCACGCGCGCGAGCTTCTGGAACGTCGGGCGGAGCGGCACCATCCGCATCGACATGCTGAGCTCCTGCAGGTCGCGCACGATCTTTCCGGCGTGCGTCACCTTCCGCTGGAGCTCATGCTGCTTACCGCCAGCCAGCATGTCGTCGCCGGCGATCATCGACTGCGCGATCACCAGCTCGCCGACCATGTCGATGAGGCGATCGAGGCGGTCGGTGCGCACGCGGATCGTGGCATCGGCGTTGGCCTGCTCGACCTGCTTCCGCGACGCGGCCGCCACGGTGACCGTGGTGGACGCCGCCGCGCTGGCCAGATTGGCGACCGGACCCGTCGTTGGCACCGACGAGGCGATGGTGCTGGGCACATTGCTGCTCACCGTCGCGGGGACCGACGCCGACGTGATCGCCGGTACCGATGCCTTCATGCTGGCGCCCGGCATGCCGTTGCCATCGCGCACCGGATCGAACTGCATCAGCGCATCAAGCAGCTCCTGATAGCCATCAGGGAGCGGCATCGCACCGTTACCGGCGAGCGCATGCTCGACCAGGTGCAACAGCTCGCGCAGCATATCGACCGAGCGCAGCGACAGATCGGCGCACCCCTGGCCGTAGTTGATCTCCTTATCGCGGACGCGGCTCAGCAGCGA
>JBDKIJ010000390.1:0-3237 GCA_039797155.1 Gemmatimonadota bacterium
GTCGCGATCGTCCTGCTCTCCGGTGGGACGACGGCCCTGTGCGCCGCACCAGTCGCGCGGTTGTCGCAGGAATCGGGAGACGCCGCGCGTGCCCAAGCGCATCTCGCGAATCTGGCGCAGACGCTGCTCGAGTCCGGGTTGGCGATACACGAGATGAATGCGATTCGCCGTCGCGTGCTGCGATTTGGTGCGGGGCGATTGGCGGTGGCGCTCGCGAACCGTGGTGTGACCCGTATCGCCACGTTCGCGATTAGTGACGTGATCGGCGACGACCCCGCCGTCATCGGCTCGGGGCCCTGCTCGGCGGATACACTCGACGATGCCGCGCTCCTTGCACTCATAGATGCGCACGACCTGCGACCGCGTCTCGAGCGGGCGGTAGCCACCGTACTTGGTCTCGAAGGCAGTGGGAAGGCGATCGCCGTACCCGCCGCCACGGACGCCGCGTTTGCCCGCGTGCAGTACACGCTCATTGCGAGCAATCGCGATGCGCTGGCCGCGATGGCGACCAATGCCGAGGCCCGCGGACTTCAGGTCCTGGTGGACGAGACTCCCTTGGCAGCGGAAGCCGCCACGATTGGCGATGCCCTGGCGCGCCGCGCACTCGAACTCGCGCGCACCGTCCCCGCCGGCGTCCCGTTGGTCGTGCTGTGCGGCGGTGAACCCGTGGTCCATCTGCGTGACACGATTGCGCGCGCGATGCACGAGGGTGACGAAGACGACGCCCGCCTCGCCGAATACGGCGATGCGGGCGCGCTCCTGCAGGGACTTGCCTCGTCGGCTGACGAACCACTCCGAGGCGGGCGCATGCAGGTGCTCGCCCTGTCAGCAGCGCTGACGCTGGAAGCCGCGGCCGCCCGTGGTCATTCTCACGCGTCGCGCATCGTGGTGCTTGCCGCTGGTACGGATGGCCGCGATGGCCCGACCGATGAAGCGGGCGCCATTGTGGATGCCGCCGTGCCCGCGCTGGCGCGACGCGCGCGACGCACGCCGGAGAAGGATCTCCTCACGGGACACAGCTGGTTCTCACTCGATGGGGCCGGCGCGCTGTTGCGCACCGGGCTCACCGGCACCAACGCGATGGATGTGGTCGCAATCCTGATTCGCTGATACGATCGCTGATGCGATCGTCTGGGGTCGATCCGCAGTCCGTCGATCCCTGCCCGGACGGTACCAACGCCCCATGGTGAGATGGCCCACCGGGACGTACCATCTACGAATGCCCGCAAAACGGACGCGTCCGCCAGCCCCGCCTGTCGAGCTCCCCCCGGAATCGTCTTCGGACACGTTCCGCCGCCAGCCGCGGCAGCCGCGTGGGCAGAAGCGTGTCGACCTGCTCCTCGATGCGGCCGCGACGGTCATTGCGCGGAACGGACTGGAAGGGGCGACGGCGGAGGCCATTGCCCAGGAGGCACGCACCGCCAAAGGCTCGCTGTATCAGTTCTTTCCGAACCGGGATGCGGTGCTGGCTGCACTGGCATTGCGGTATGCCGACGAGTTGCGCGCCATCCACGAGCGGACGATTCCGCTCGACCCCCACGCCTTGTCACTCGAGAAACTGATCGAGCGGGTCGTCAGACCGCTGGCCGACTTCCATGACCGCAATCCGGCCTTCCGTCGGGTGTTCGGTCATGCCGAGGCCGCCAGTGACGAAACACGGAAGGCACCGGCTCGCCTGAATGCCCAGCTCTTCGAATCCTTCGTGGATCGTCTGGACGTCGTGTTCGCTGCCCGGAACCTCGCCCTCACCTCCCGTGAGCGCCGTCGCATTGCGCTCACATCGGCGTCCATCGGTCAGGTCATGCTGGCCAATCGCGCGCGCGCGGCCGCCGCGGACAAGAAGGCCATCCTCGATGATCTCCGGCGGCTGCTGTTGGCGTATCTCCAGCCCCTCCTTGAGCCCGCCGCCACCCGTCCTCGCCGGACCGGCACCCGTCCAGGAGCGCGCGCCGCCCGCTGACGCGTCAGCCCAGGCGCGACGGCGATGTTGCTCCCAGCCCCGGAATCCGTGAGCTTTCGGGATGCCCAACATCGTGACCATCGGCATCGTCCAGGATACCGCCTCGGACGATCTCGACCGGAATGTCGCTACCGCCGTTACCCGCGTTCGTGAAGCGGCCGCCCGCGGCGCGCGCATCATCTGCCTGCAGGAACTCTTCAACGCGCCGTACTTCTGCAAGAGTGTGAAGCCGGAGCGGTTCGATATCGCGCAGCCGGTCGATGGCCCGATCGTCCAGACCTTCCAGGCTCTCGCAAAAGAGCTCGCCGTTGTACTCGTCATTCCCTTCTACGAGCGCGAAGCCCCGGGGCTCTATCGCAATTCGGCGACGGTGATCGATGCCGACGGGAGTGTCCTGGGGACCTACCGCAAGATGCACATCCCGCACGATCCGCTCTTCGAGGAGAAGTACTACTTCGCGCCGGGCGACGTGACGGGGGATCAGCGGCAGTCGACGCACCCGGGATTCAACGGGTTCCGGGTGTGGCGGACGCGATACGCGGATATCGGCGTGCTGATTTGCTGGGATCAGTGGTATCCGGAAGGCGCGCGCATCACGGCGCTGCTGGGTGCCCAGATTCTCTTCTACCCGACGGCGATTGGGTGGCACCCGGCGGAGAAAGCCACGTTCGGCGACGCGCAGGTCGATGCGTGGCGGACGGCGCAACGCGCGCATGCGATTGCGAACGGCGTGTTCGTGGCATCGCCGAACCGCGTGGGCTTCGAGCCGGAACCAGGCACGGACGGCCTCGAATTCTTCGGGCAGTCGTTCATCTGCGATCCGTTTGGCCGTTATCTGGCGCAAGCTGGCACGAAGCCGGCGATCCTGACAGCGGCGTGTGACCTCGATCTCATTGAAGAGACGCGCCGCAACTGGCCGTTCCTGCGGGATCGACGCATCGACGCGTACGGGCCGATTCTCCATCGCTGGCTGGGCGCGTGAGCGATACAGGGGTGCACGGTACGACGGTACGCATGCCGGCCGAATGGGAACGGCATGACGCCACGTGGATCGGGTGGCCACATCACGAGCCCGATTGGCCCGGCAAGTTCGGACCGATCCCTTGGGTGTACGCCGAAATCGTGCGCGCACTCGCGCCATACGAGCGGGTCGAGATCGTTTGCCATGACGAGGTCGTGGCCGAGGAGGCGCGTGCCTGCCTCACGATGCACCATGTGGATCCATCGGCCTATCGGTTGCATGTGCAGTCCACCGATCGGGTCTGGCTGCGCGACTC
>JBDKIJ010000391.1:0-4287 GCA_039797155.1 Gemmatimonadota bacterium
ATCTGCGGAGATGCTAGATGTTTCCGTGCTGTTTCCCCGTGAATTCCGCGGTCCTCCGTGGTGATCGGTTTGAGCCCACTACCCGACCCCGGCTAGATTTCCGGGATGAAGATCCTCCTGCTAGGCTCCGGCGGCCGCGAGCATGCCCTCGCTGATGCGCTCTCTCGGGAGAATACCCCCGTTGAACTGATCGCCGCGCCGGGGAATCCCGGGATCGCCGAGTTGGGGCGCACGATGGCGCTCGCCATCACCGACCCCAAGGCCGTTGCGCAGTGCGCGGAGGCCGAGTCGGTGGATCTCGTGGTGGTAGGCCCCGAGGCGCCGTTGGCCGCCGGTGTGGTAGACCTGCTCGAGCAGCGCAAGATCCCCGTGTTCGGCCCCACGCAGGGCGCCGCGACCGTGGAAACCTCCAAGGCGGACACCAAGGCCCTCATGATGGCCGCGGGTATCCCTACCGCGCATGCGGAAACGCACCGCGACGTGGATGAAGCCAAGGCGGCGGTACGCGCACGCTTCGGTGCACCAGTCGTGATCAAGGCCAGTGGCCTCGCCGCCGGCAAGGGCGTCATCGTGTGCATGACGGAAACCGAAGCCTTTGATGCAATCGATCGCATCCTCGGCGATCGTACCTTCGGTGATGCCGGTGCCGAATGCCTCGTGGAATCGTTCATGACGGGCGAAGAACTGTCGCTGTTCGCCGTGACGGACGGCTTCGATGTGCTCCCAATGCTCGGCGCCCAGGATCACAAGCGGCTGCTCGATGGCGACGAAGGCCCAAACACGGGCGGCATGGGGGCGTACACGCCGGTGTCGTTCAGTACGCCGGCGCTCATTGATGACGTGACCGAGCGGATTTTCCTCCCGACATTGCATGCGCTGCGCAAGCGGGGCACGCCATTCCGCGGTCTGCTGTACGCGGGACTGATGCTCACGCCGGACGGTCCAAAGGTCGTGGAGTTCAATTGCCGCTTTGGTGATCCGGAGACGCAGGCGATTCTGCCGATGCTCACCAGCAGCCTGCTCGATCCGATGCTGGCGATCGCGCGTGGTGGACGCATCGGCAACATGGCACCGTTCGCATGGCGCGCTGGTGCGTCAGTCACGACCGTCGTGGCCTCGTCGGGATATCCCGATGCCCCGCGCACCGGAGCGGCGATCGAGCTGCCGTCATTCAGCGATGATGTACGCGTGTATCACGCCGGTACCCGTCGCGATGCCGACGGCACGTTGCGCACGAGCGGTGGGCGTGTGGTCGCGGTGACGGCCTTGGCGCCGACCTTCGCCGCAGCGCAGCAGGTGAGCCGCGAGGCCGCGGCGCGGGTGCAATTCGATGGTGCGATCATGCGGCGGGATATCGGCTGGCGTGAAGCGGCGCGGGTGTAGGAGCGGGCTTTCCTGATCACCGCACCATGCCCGAACTCCCGGAAACGGAAACGATCGCCCGCGATCTCCACGAGCTGATCGTCGGCGCCACGATTCGCGATGTGATTGTCTGGCGCCCGGATGTGCTGCGCGAAGCCGACGCCGAATCGTTCAAGCACCAGCTGTCCGGCGGCCGCATCGTGCGCGTCTGGCGCCGCGCCAAGCTGATCGTGCTCGACATCGACACATCGAGCGGACCGTGCCATGTGGTCGTCCAGCCCCGCTTCACCGGCGGGCTCCTCGTGGACGCCGACGGCACCCGGACAGAGGATCCGGCCGACCAACCCTACGTCTGCGTGACATTTCCCCTCAGCGACGGCCGCGTGCTGCACTACCGGGACGTCCGTCGCCTGGGGACGGTAGCACTGATGTCCCCCATGCGGTTTGCCGAATACAGCGAGGGGTTGGGGATCGAACCCCTTGACCCCGCGTTCACCGATGACGCATTTTCGGGTTGTGTTCGGGAGTCGCGCCAAGCCATCAAGATTGCCCTGATGGACCAACGCCGGCTGGCCGGAGTGGGGAATATCTACGCAAACGAGGCCTTGTGGCGCGCTGGCATCGACCCGTCCCGCGAAGCATGCACGCTCTCCGATCCGGAGCTGGGGCAGCTGCGCACCGAGCTGCAGCAGGTCCTGACCGCCAGCATCGCCGCGCGGGGGACCAGCTTCCGTGACTATCGTGATGCCCGCGGAGAGCGCGGCGCTTTTGTCGAGCAGCTGGCCGCCTATGGCCGGGCCGGGCTCCCCTGCCCCCGCTGCGGACGCCGTCTGGTCGGCACCCATGCCGTGGATGGGCGCACGACCGTCTTCTGCCCAAACTGCCAGCGCTGAATCGCTGTCGGGGCCGGCAGTCGCCGAGTTCACCTATGCGCCGCCCGTCAAGCGCCGTCGCTCCAAGCGCACGGAGGTCGCGGCCGTCCAGTTGGCGTTCGACGTGGGCGCGATGGACGGCGACGTCAGCCGCCTGCGGGAACAGGTGCGCGAGAGCGCCCGCAACGAACCCGGCGTGTATCTCATGCGCGGCGCGCACGGCGAGGTGCTCTATGTCGGAAAGAGCACGCAGGTGCGGACGCGGCTCCTCTCGTATTTCCGCCTGCCGTGGCCCGAGCATCGGCACGCGCGCCTGCTCCGCGAAACGGCGCGCATCGAATGGGAGCCGCTCCCCAGTGAATTCGCCGCGCTGCTGCGCGAGGTGCGCCTCATTCGCGCGCATCTCCCCCGCTATAACGTCCGCTCCGCGCGCCCGCTCGACAAATGGTGGGTCATCACCATCGCCAAGGGGATCGCGCCGCGGCTTCGCATTCAGCGGGCCAGTGCCGCCGCCCGCTCACGCGATGTCGCGCAGGTGATCGGCCCCTTCGCGTCACGGCGCCCACTGGTGGAGGCGCTCCGCGTACTCAACGATGCCCTCGGCCTCCGCGACTGCACGGATCGCGTGACGATGCACATGCGCGACGTGGCCGAACTGTTCGAGGAGTCGCACCCCGCGCTGCAGCGCACACCGGCCTGCCATCGCTACGAGACCAAGCGGTGTCTTGGCCCCTGCGTCGGCGCCCCCTCCGAGTACGAATACCGGACCCAGCTCTCCCGAGCCCGTGCCGTCCTCGAGGGGCGTGACGACATGCCACACCAGCAGCTCGTCCGCGAGATGGCCGTGGCCAGTGCCGCGATGTCGTACGAACGGGCGGGGTGGCTTCGCGACCGGCTCGCGGCGCTTCAGGAACTCGACGCGCAACTGACGCGCGTACGTGAAGCGCTGGCCCGCCCGAGCTTCGTGTACGCCGTGCCCGGGCGCGATGGCGACGACCGGCTCTATCTCGTGCGACACGGTCGCGTTGTGGCCGATGCACGCTGCGCTGACCCGGGGGCGGTGGCCGCCATGCAGTCGCTGGAGCTTGGCGGCGAGCAGATCCCTTCCGGTGCGATGGTCGATCACCTCGACGAGCTGCTCATGCTGGAGCAGTGGTTCCGCACACACGAGAAATCCGCGTTGCGTGCGGACACGGTGGTGGGCGCGTTGGAAGCGCTCGCGGCCCACCTGCGCGAAGCGGCCGCTATTCCTCGCTGAGCGAGAAGTCGGCCGGCAGCTCGAGCTCAGGGAGCAACAGCGGGATCAGCTGGACATCCGCCTGCCCACGATGGATGTACAGCTTGGCCACGCACGGCTGCAGCTTGAAGCGACGCGGCCCAGCTGCGCCAGGGTTCACCACCACGCGACGTGCGGCCTTCACCACGAGCTGCTGGTGCGTGTGCCCATACACGATCACATCCGCGTTGGGATACGCCGTCACCAGCTTGGGCGGCGTGGGCCCTCCGCTGATCTCATGGCCATGCGTCACCACGATGCGTACGCCATCGATGACGTCCTCGATACGCTCAGCGAGATCCGGACGACCTGGCGCATCCGTATTGCCATACACGGCGCGCACGGGGGCAATCGCGGACAGTTCCGCCAGCACATCCGCCGGTCCGACATCTCCGGCATGAAAGATCTGCGATACGCCGTCGAGCGCAGCAAACACTTCCGGACGCACAAGCCCGTGCGTGTCGGAGATGAGGCCAATGATCGTGGGCGGGTTGGCACTCATGCGGACTCCTGCGTCTGCTGTTGCAACACACGATGGCGTTCAATCGCCATCACGGCCCCTTCGGCATCCCGTGTTCCCGGGAAGCGCTGCACGATGCGACGAAGTTCGGCCAAGGCGCGATCGGTATCCCCCAAAGGACCGAAGTACAGATCCGCAAGCCGGTGGGTGGCATACAACTCATCGTCTCGGGTCGCATCCACCGCCTTGCGCATGCGCTGGAACAGCTCCTTTGCCTTTTTCGGGTCGCCGCGCGGCCCGGAATACATCTCGGCCTC
>JBDKIJ010000392.1:0-5501 GCA_039797155.1 Gemmatimonadota bacterium
CCCACTGGATGTCTTCGTTCTTGTCGGGGATCCACCGATCGAGTTGGAGCCCCCAGAGCTGCACATCGGCATCCGGGAATCGCAACTGCGAGAAGGGAATCCGCAGCTCCGCGGACCATCCGGTGGAATCCGCACGCGCGGCTGCGGTCCAGACCGGGTCGAACTGACTTTCGCGGCCACGCATGTCATCGTCCTGCGTGTGGCGGAAATCCGAGCGCACCCCGGCTGAGGAGACGCCGAAGCCGGTCCCGGTCCGTCGATCGCGTTGGGTGTCGAGGGTAATAGTGAAGCGCTCCGCATTCCCGAACCCGTCGCGGCGGGTCATGGTGCGCGACACGGTCGTGGGATCGACGCGGAGCATGCGTGCACCTACGTAGAGGGCTTCGTTGTCGTACGCCAGATACACCTGCGTGCGTTCGGTCGGATCCGCCCCTTCGAGTGGCTGGCGCTGCCGGAAGTCCTCGATGACCGGCACGGTCTTCCACAGGTCGTCGTCGAGACGTCCATCGATGCGTGGGACGCGGGTCGTGCGCACCGCGCGGGCCACCTTGGGTGATGGCTGGGCCTCAGCGTCGAACGGCAGGGCCCCCAAGGCGAGGAGCTGTAGCGCGAAAACGATTGGACGGGCGGCAGCGACGGCCAAATTGCGAAAGTCGGGCACGAACCTTGGGGACGCGGTGGCAGAATGCTTCCTGTCCACTACGCACAACCGGCTTCTGGCGCTGCGCCACCGCGCGTTGCCCCCGCCTTACCAACGCGTGGCACGCGGGCTAATCTCGGGGCGCTCCGATGGTCCGGCGACTCACTCCCCACCCTTCGTACCAGATCCATGTCAGCCTTCTCCCCCCGAGTATTGTTGCTTCCGCTGCTGGCCCTATCGGCGCCCGTGGTGATGGCACAGGCGCGCCCAGCGTCTCCGCCACCGGCGGCCCCGGTCGTCGTCACGAAGAAATTCGGTGACTTGGGTGAAGGACCGTACGCTTCGCTGGTCGTCCGGAATGCGATGGTCATTCCGGGCCATGGTGGGCCGCCGGCCGGACCGTATGACATCAAGATTCAGGGGGGGACCATCACCGAGATGGTCCCGTTTGATCCGGTCACGGCTGAACGGGCTGGCGCGCGTCCACGAATGACGGGCGACCGGATCATCGATGCGAACGGCAAGTTCGTGATGCCGGGGATGATCGATCTCCATACGCACATCCGAACGCAGCCCATGGAGATCGAGTACGTCTATTACCTGAAGTTGGCCATGGGCGTCACCACCATGGTGAACGCCGCGGATCGTGGATACGCCGATGCGATGAAGGAGGCGCAGCGGAGCGCGGGGAACGAGATCATTGCCCCGCGTATGTATCCGTTGGTGAGCTATGGTGCCGGTACAAGCTTCACGCGGCTGCAGCTCGATGACCCGGCGATGGCGCCACAGGTGGTGAAGGCCATGGCCGCCAATGGCAACCGCGTCATTTCGATGGATCCGCTCGGCTGGTCGCTCGATCTCGTGACAGCGATTGCCAAGGCGGCGAAGGCCAATGGCATGATCACCTCCTTCCATCTGCAGCCGGCCAATACGGCGGTGACGCAAGCGGTGCGGGCGGCGTGCGCCGGCGTCACGATGATCGAGCATCACTACGGCTACGCCGAGTCGTCGCTCGATGGCAACGTGCAGCAGTTCCCGCGCAACTACGAGTACGGGAACGAGAATGACCGCTTCCGTGAAGCGGGGCGCGTCTGGACCTATGCCAATCGTGATCGGCTGCTGAATGACGTCGCGGATTCGCTCGTCAAGTGCGGCGTGACCATGCTGCCGACCCGCGTGGTCTATGAGGCCAATCGCGATGTGTTGCGGGCCACGTCGCTGCCGTGGACGGAGAAGTACACGCATCAGGCGCTGTGGAACTGGAATTTGCCGAATCCGGCCTTCCACGGGGCGTACCACTACGACTGGACCAGTGACGACGAGTACAACTGGACGTACGCCTATCGCCTCTGGGGCGATTTGATTGCGTCGTTCAATCGGAAGGGTGGGCGCGTCGCATTCGGTACGGACGATAACTACATCTGGGCGACGCCCGGCTTCTCGACGGTGCGCGAGCTGCAGCTGCAGCGCGAAACCGGGATGCACAACCTGGAAGTACTTCGTGTCGCGACGTACAACTCCGCGCAGACGTTGGGCGAGCCGAAGCTTGGTCTGGTACGTCCCGGCTACAAAGCCGACCTGCTCATCGTCGATGGCAATCCGGCTGCCAATCTCAAGTTCCTGTATTCCTTTGGCGATCTGACGCTCGACAAGGCGGGGCAGATGATCCGCACGCAGGGGATCGTGCACACCATCAAGGATGGCGTCGTGCTGGAGAACGCCAAATTGATGACCGAAGTCGAGCGCATGGTCCAGGCGTCCCGCAAGCTGGCGCCGGCGACCGATCCGGTTCGCGATCTCTTCAAGGTGGGAAAGCCGTCAGGGCGCGAGTGACGCACCCCTGACGGCTCGCAATGCCTGGATGACGGGCGACTGGTTACCGAACCAGTCGCCCGTTTTTCACGACGACCTGCACGTCACGCAACGTCTCGATGGTGGTGAGCGGGTTGTCGCGGACGGTAATGATGTCGGCCGTCTTACCCACCGAAACCGTCCCCACCTGGTCGAGGACGCCCATCGCGAGCGCCGGCCAATAGGTCGCCGCACGAATCGTTTCCATGGGATCCATCGCATACTGACGGACCCACGTGACCATCTCTTCCGGGGTGGCGTAGCCGTGGAAGTTCCCCGGCACCCCGGCGTCCGTACCAATCAGCAGGCGGGCCCCACTGGTGCGCAATTGCCGGAACTTCGGCTGTAACGTCGGACCGCGATCCGGCACGAAGCGGTAATAGGCGAGCGTATCAAGCCGCTGCAGCGACGCGCGAATATCCCGGACCACCTCGGGCGGCAAGTACTGATACCAGCGGGGATTGTCGAGATACTCGGGATCATCACGCCGCCGCGTGTAGTTGGTGAGGACATCAATCGTCGGCGTCCACCACAGCGGCCCCTTGGCGCCCTGGGCGGTGCGTTCGTGCAGTCGGCTGAGGACATCCTCGGGATATCCCGGCGCGGTCTGCATGCCGGTATGCTCGAAGTCATCAGCGCCCACCTCCAGGCCGCGCCGCACTTCGGTCGGGCGATGAGCGTGCGCCACCACCGGCAACTTGCGCGCATGCGCTTCATCGACGATGGCACGGACTTCGTCCATCGTCATCTCGTCCTGATCGATCAGCTTGATCGCATCCACACCGGCATCCGCCAGACGCTTCACCTTTGCTCGCGCATCAACGACGCCACTGATCCCCCAGCGGAAGCGCTCCGTGCCGGGATACGGCTTGTGCTGAAGGAACGGGCCCGTCGTATAAATGGTCGCGCCCTCGAGCGTCCCCGCATTGATGCGGCGCTTGACGTCCAGCAACTCCTCGAGCGGTCCCCCGAGGTCGCGCACGCTGGTCACGCCCGCCATCAGACTCTGCTTGGCCGCGGCGGGAATGATCGTCGAGGCCCACAGCGGCGGAGATACGCTGTCCCAGTGAGCATAGTTCCCGTGTCCGACCAACATGAGATGGACGTGCATGTCCCACAGCCCGGGGAGCACATACTGCCCTTCGGTCGAGATGACGCGGACGCCGGTGGGTACCGCCAGCGTTCCTACCTGACCAACGCCGACAATCGTTTTCCCATCAATGAGCACGACACTGTTGGGCACGGGACGCCCGCCATTGCCGTCAATGAGGGTGCCGCCAACGAGTGCAAGCGTAGCCCGCTGCACGGGCGGCGTCGCTGTCGGTCGTGAAATCGATCGTGGGGTGACGAAGGCCGAGGAGCCGATGAGGGCCGCGACGATGGCGAGCGGCGCGAGGGCCCGAGAAAAGGGAGTCATCCGGCTATTGTAGCGCTCGGCGGCCATTCCCGTCGAGCCGCGCGGGGCTTGCTCGTTCGCGTAACCGGTGGACATTGCGTGGCATGGCGGTGACCTACTCGGCGCTCCGGCAGCGCTATCTCGATGACATTCGCCCCGGCGGTCCTGGGGCGACCCCAGCGCTGACGCAGTCGCTGGAGGTGATTGGATGGCGCGCCGTTCGCGAACCCTCTCCAGAGGAGTTGGCGGCCCACCTGTTCTTGCTGCTCGACGCCTGCATCTACGAACATCATGACGTGGCGCTGCTGGAGTACGCCGTCGCCACGGCGCTTCGTGATGCCGGACCGTGGCTGGATGGCGGGATGCCGCCGGTTGAGTCGTATCTTCCGGCCGCCGCGGCGCTGCTCGAGCACTATATCCGTGGCGGAGCGAGCCGCATCGGTGGCGTCGATTGGTCTGAACTCGGGAGCGCGGAATAGAAGTTGCGCTCGCCGGCCAGCATGACGCCGGCCGTTCTCCTTCTGTTAGCTGCGGCGATTCTGCTGATGCTGAGTGGAATCATTGCCGCGCTCGTCTGGTGGGTGCGACGACCTGCTGTGGTACCGCGCGAGTCGGAGGATCCGCTCCCGCTGTTCTCCAACACGCGGGGGGCGGTATGGCGTGATCGTCAGCCCGCTGCGCAACAGGCATCCCCAGCGAGCGGAGCGTATACCGGCAATGCGCACACGGGCGATGCGCACACTGGTGATGCGTACACCGGCGATGCACTGGGGGCCCCTGACCGTGAGCAGGGCGCAGAGTCTGCGCCGGCGGTACGTGAGCCCGCCGTCGCCGTTGAGGCGCAGACAGGTGAGTTCCCCTACGCGTACAGCCCCGGATCTCCGGTAACGGAAGGGGACATCGTACGTTTTGCGCGCCCCTCGGATCCTTCCCTCCAGTGGCTGCCGGGTTCACTCGAAGTATTGAATGGCCCGGATGTCGGCCGGACGATTCGCTTTGTCCATGTGCCGCACGCCAAGGACGACGTGATCTCATTCGGGCGATCGTCGGGGCCTGCCTACCGACATGTCCAGCTGCGCGACGGACTCGTAAGTCGCCGACACGCACGGCTTGTCCACGAGGATGGACAGTGGCTCATCATCAACGTGTCGGAAGAACGGCCAGTTCTGCGCAATGACACGCCGCTTCCTGTCGAAATCGCTGAGCCCCTACAGGATGGCGACCGACTGGCCATGGGTGCCACCCTGTTTCGGTTCCGCGCGTGATGCGGCGCTACTGGACGCGGAAGAGATAGCTGAACTTCGCGAAGAACACGTCACGCGCGCGCTGCAGCTGCAACGGGCCAGCCGGTCGATCGGCGGCCAGCGCATCGCCGTAGCCGACGTAGAACACGGTACCGGGCGTCGGCAGATATGAGAACAACACGTCGAGGCGCGCCCGCTGCCGTTCGAAGGCACTGGCCAATGTCAACCGACCCGCGCTGTCCCGCAGGTAGATCGGTAGTTCGCTCCGGGAGACATCACGGAGGGCGTCCTGCTCAACGATGGTGAGCTCGCCGATCGTACGGATGAACACCTGACGGGTCAGTTGGTATTCGACGCGCAAGCGGCTTGT
>JBDKIJ010000393.1:0-12559 GCA_039797155.1 Gemmatimonadota bacterium
TGGTCACCAGGGGGAACGTCGCGCAGCTCATCATCTCCGGGGATCTGTTGTCGGTGTTCGTGGACAAGGTGCTGTTCCACAGGTAATCGCCGGGTCCGGCACCCCCGGGCGAGGAGCCTCGCGTGATTGATGTCATCCGCCTGGGGGCTTCACGCACGTCATCGGTGGCGCCACCCGTGGCGCCACTCGTGTCGCCACTGGTGCAGCGCCTGCTCCGCCTGATCTGGGAAGAGCAGACCATCTCGCGCGCGGAGATCGCCAGACGCGCGGATCTCTCGCGCTCCACGGTGTCCGACGCCGTCACCACGTTGCTGGCGAGTGGGCTGGTGGTGGAAACGGGAGTCGGCGAATCGAGTGGTGGCCGCAAGCCGATCGTCCTGGCGTTCCGCGATGATGCGTCTGTCCTCGTTGGGGTGGACATCGCCACGAGCGGCGTGACCGTTGTTCTGACTGATCTCCGGGGGCGCGTGCAGGTGACGCGCGCGTTGACGCATGATGTGCCCGGTGATCCCGACGGAACGCGCGCGGTGGTGGAGACGCTGATCGCCGCCTGTCTGCGTGAATATGGGCAGCCTGCGGTGCCACTCCTCGGGATCGGTGTATCGGTGCCGAGTCCTGTTGATCCGCGGCATCCCGAGCGTCTGCACCCGCTGTCGCTCCCGGCATGGCGAGGGCGTCATGATCTCGATGGATTGGCGACCCGCTTTCACGCCCCGGTGTTCATCGATAACGACGCGAATCTTGGAGCGCTCGCCGAACGATGGTGGGGGGCCGCCCGCGGCGTCGACGATTTCACGTACATCAAGTTGACCACGGGGGTCGGGTCCGGGCACATGATCGCCGGCCGGATCTATCGCGGGGGTACCGGCGTCGCTGGCGAAATCGGTCACCTCACCATCGACCCGCATGGTCCGCCGTGCAACTGCGGCAATCGCGGCTGCCTAGGCACCTATGTCGGCGGCGATGCCGTGGTGGCGCGTGCACTGGCCTTGCGCCCCGAGTATCCCTCGTCGCGACTGGCGTCCGGTATGTTGACGCCCTCGGCCGTCGAAGCGGCGGCGCTCGGTCGTGACCCGCTGGCGGTGCAGGTCATGCGCGAAGTCGCTGAAGCCCTGGGGATTGCCGTGGCGGGCATACTCAACCTCCTCAATCCGCAACTGGTGATTCTCGATGGCGGGATGGCGGGGCTCGAGGAACAGCTGCTGCAACCGCTCCGTGAAACCGTGATGCGCCGAACGTTTGTCAGCGCTGTCGCGTCGGCGACGATCCGCTCCAGCACACTCGGCGCCACCGGTGTCGCGCTCGGCGCGGCGACGCTTGTCCTCAATGCTGCGCTGTACGATCCCGTGCTCTTCCCGACGTTAGGTAGTGCTGCACCGCGTGCGGCGCTTGGAGCGACATCCTGATGCGGCGTGCCTGCCTGCTCATGGTTGGGTTGGTCCTGTGCGCGTCGTGCGGAACAGAGGCCACCACGCCGTCTCCGTGGACCCTCGTGTGGTCGGATGAATTCGATGGCCCGTCCGGCGCGCGTCCCAATGCGGCCAACTGGACCGCGGAGATCGGGACCGACTGGGGGAACCAGCAGCTCGAGTTCGACACCGATCGGCCCACTAACGCCTCGCTCGATGGCAACGGGCATCTCGTTATCACGGCGCGTCGCGAGTCCTATCAGGATCGGGCGTACACGTCGGCCCGGCTGACGTCGCAGGGAAAGCAGCAGTTCCAGTACGGAAAGATTGAAGCGCGCGCGCAGCTCCCACGTGGGCGTGGTCTGTGGCCCGCTTTCTGGATGCTCGGTGCCAATTTCCCCACGGCCGGATGGCCCGCGTCAGGGGAAATCGACGTGATGGAATACCGCGGGCAGGAGCCCAGCATCATCCACGGTACGGTGCACGGCCCCGGCTATTCGGGAGGGAAGGGGATCACGCGCGCCTATCAACCGGAGGCGGTGCGCTTCGACAACTCGTTCCATGTGTTCACCATCGAATGGAATACGGACCAAATCACCTGGTTTGTCGATGGCGTGTCGTACCACGTGGTGCGCCGGACCGATGTGCCGGGACCGTGGGTCTTTGATCGTCCGTTTCATCTGCTGCTGAATGTGGCGGTCGGCGGCACCTTCCTCGGTGCTCCGGATCAGTACACGCCCTTCCCCACGGCCATGGTCGTCGACTGGGTGCGGGTCTATCGTCTTGCTCCCTGATCATTACCGGATCCCGTCATGACCATGCCCGCCGCGCAGGACCGCATCCCGTTCACGCACAAGCTCGCCTACGGCATGGGCGCGCTGATCAACAACCTGTTGGCGGCGGCCATTGGCGGTATGACGATCATCCTCAATCTCGGCTTGGGGATGAACCCGGCGCTGGTCGGGTTGTTGGGAGCGATCCCGCGATTCGTGGATGCGGTGATGGATCCGCTGATGGGGTATCTCTCGGATAAGACCACGTCGCGGTGGGGCCGGCGACGTCCGTACATCTTCGGCGGCGCCCTCGCGTCGGGGGTGCTGTACATCGTGTTGTGGCAGCTGCCAGCCGGGCGGACCGAGTCCTTCTACTTCTGGTGGTTCCTCACCGGCTCCGTGCTGTTCTACATCGCGTACACGGTCTTCGCGGCGCCGTGGGTCGCGCTGGGCTACGAGCTCACCCCCGATTATCACGAGCGCACCCGCCTGATGGGGGTGCAGAATTTCATCGGCCAGATCGCGTATCTCGTGTCGCCGTGGTTCTTGTGGATCATGCAGAACCCCACGTGGTTTCGCACACCGGTCGAAGGGGCTGCCGGGCTCGCGGTGGCGATTGGTGTGGTGACGATGGTGATCGGGATCATCCCGGCGGTGGTGTTGCGCGAGCGATTTATGGTGGCACCAGCCGGTGTGTCGACGGCGCCTGCTCCCGCTGCTGCTCCGGCTGCTGATTCGTCCACCGTGCGCGAGTCGCTTGCTGCCGTGATGCAGCGTCATGCGCGCGAGTTCGCGGTCGGCATGCAGCTCACGCTGCGTTCGCGCCCCTTTCTGACGCTTTGTGTGGTGACGTTCCTGGTCTTCAACGGGTTCATCGCCGTATCGGCGTTCCAGTCGTACGTCATCATTTACTACGTCTTCGGTGGCGATCAGGCGCGCGGCGCCGAGTTCGCCGGCTATGCCGGCACGCTCGGAGCGGTTTCGTCGTTCGTGGCGATCTCGATCGTGGCGTGGCTGGCCACGCGTGTCGGCAAGCATCGCGCCCTCATGGTCTCCACGCTGCTGTCGGTGGTGGGCTACCTGCTCAAGTGGGTGTGCTACGACCCGTCGCGTCCGTGGCTGCTGCTGGTGCCGGCGCCGTTGATGGCGTTTGGTCTGGGTGGGTTGTTCACGCTGATGCCCGCCATGATTGCCGACATCGTCGATGTCGACGAGCTCACGACCCGCGAACGTCGCGAGGGGATGTACAGCTCGATCTACTGGTGGGTGGTGAAGCTGGGGATGGCGGCCGCGCTGGCTGGCGGTGGCTATCTGCTGAACGCCACGGGATTCGATGTCGCGCGTGGCGGAGCACAGGGTGCGGAGACCATCACGATGCTACGGCTCGCCGACGTGCTGTTGCCGGCGATTGCGTCACTTGGTGCGGTGGCGGCGCTGTGGCGCTACCCGATCACCGCGGAGCGCGCGGCGGCCGTGCGGCACGAACTCGAGGCGCGCCGCACGACGGCGTAAGCGCGCTACGGGCGTACGGCGAGTCCGTGCCCCCGCGGGAAGCGGACGCCCATCGCGGCAGGATCGTCTCCCATCCGGAGCGGCCACGCGAACGGAAGGCGGCCGGTGAATTCCGCCGCACCGAAGAGCAGGTCGGCGATGCCGCCCGCTTCGGACCCGGGGAGCCATGCGGCGATGCTGGCGGCCGATCGATCGATTTCGTGGTTGGCGACCAGCGGGCGTCCCGAGAGAAAGATCGTGATGACCGGAATGCCGCGAGCGGCGATGGTCTCGATCGCCGCCAGATCTTCGGGATGCCGCGCGGACAATTCGAGGCTGGTGCCGTACGGTTCGAGTTCGGCACAACGCGGCATGCCGAGTGCGGCACCGGAGGCCATGCGGGCGCCGCGAATATCGCCTTGTCCTTCGGCATAGGAATGTTCCCCGATCACGACAATCGCGACCTCGTGCTGCGCGGGGTCCGCCGCGCTGCCATCCGGTGACAGGGTGGTCTCAGGTGCCACCGCCTGAATGGCCTCCCAGACCGACGTCCCACCCTCGATAGCCTCGTTACCGCGCACGCCTTGCCACGTAATGGTGAAGCCGCCGCACTGCGCGCCGCGATCATCGGCCAGACGTCCCGCCACCAGGATGCGGGCGTTGCGACGGACTGGGAGCGTTTCGCCGTCGTGCGTGAGCAGGACGCAGGACTTGCGCACCGCCTCGCGCGCGACGTCCCGATGTGCGGCGCTCCCCACGACATGCTGCTGAACACCCGGTCGCAACGCGGGACGCACGCGATCCAGCAGGCCGGCGCGTTCCTTCACCCACAGGATGCGGCGGACCGCCTCTTCGATGCGCGCGGTGTCTATGAGTCCGCGCGCGACGGCCTCTCGCAGTGACTCGAGCATGCCGAGCCAGTTCGTCGACACCATGATGACGTCGACGCCAGCGTTGACCGCCAGAGCGGCGGCGAGGACCGGATCGTCGTGTACCTGCGGCACGCCATCCCAATCGGAGACGACCAATCCGCGGAAGCCCAACTGCTCGCGGAGCACGGTCGTCAGCAGCTGGTGATGCGCATGCAGCTTCGTGCCGTGCCAGCTGTTGAACGACGCCATGATGGTCAGCACACCGGCGTCGATGGCCGCGCGATACGGCAGGAGGTCGACCGCGTCGAGCTCGTCCATCGTGATCCGTGTGTCGCCCTGATCTTCCCCGAACAGCGTCGCGCCGTCGCCGATGAAATGTTTGGCGCAGGCGAGCACACCATCATCCTGCAACGTGCCCTGCATGCCGCGCACGATCCGCGCGGCATACTCGGCGACGAGTTGCGGATCATCACTGAAGCTTTCGTAGGTGCGGCCCCAGCGGGGATTACGGGCGATCGCGACGGTGGGCGCGAAGTTCCAGTCGAGTCCGGTCGCGAGCACTTCGCGTGCGCAGATCGCTGCCATCCGTTCCACCAGATCGGGATCGTGCGCGGCGCCGAGTCCGATGTGCTGCGGAAAGACCGTCGCGCCCCGCACGTTGGCGTGTCCATGAATGGCGTCGACGGCGTAGAGCACCGGGATCGGCGTGCGTCCCGGCTCTTCCGTCATGGAGGCCGCCCAATAGGCGTCGTTGAGGGCTACCCAATCGGCCACCTGATTGGTGCCGGGGAAGGACCCGGCGCCGCTCAGCAGTGAGCCCAGCTGATACTGGCGGATGTCATCCGGCGAGACGCTGGCGCGTTCGCCCATGAGCATCTGCCCGAGGCGGGCGTCGAGAGAGAGCGCGGCCAGCAGCCGCTCGACACGAGGTGAGGTGACAGGAACGGAGTGCGACACGGAGTCTGATACGAAGTCTGATGCGAAGTCTGATGCTACCAACGGACGGTGAGATACGAGCGCAACTCCCACTCGCTGCCGGTCGGCGCCGGGAACGTGGGGTCGCACTCGACCCCGCCGACCAGATCGGGAACGCGAACCGGGCAGTAGCGGGGTGAGAACTTGTTGAGCGAGCGCCAGGTGGCGCGCACGCCGAGTCGTGTTTCTGGCAAATCGAGCCACTGCGGACGACCGATGACGTAGCCGACATCACCCATGAGCTGTCGCGGATAGGTGAGGTTGAAGTCGCGGTGGTAATCGAAGGGGCCGAAGTCATTGGCACGCGCCGCCGCCATCAGGCGCACCTTGCCGGTAACGGCTCGCAGCTCCGCCCCTGCGCGGTTCACGAGTCGCGGGCTGATGCCGTTGGGTTCGGCGGTGCCGCCATAGAGGATGGCGATGAGGCGCGTGGAGCGCAGCGGGCGGGCGACGATGCGGCTCCGCACTTCCCAGAGATCGCGCGCCGGCGTCGCGCCGGGGAACGCGAAGGGGGTGCGCCCGTCGGCGAGGAAGCTGAGGCCCGCGTCCATGGTCGTCGGCATGTGGCGCATGGCGAACCCCAGATTCGCAGCGAACGACGCATCTTCGCGCGCGTCGTTATCCCACTGATAGAACCAGGTGGCTGGCGTTGGATCCCACGTGAACAGGAGTTCTCCGGCCAGCATTTCCCGATTGGCGCGCACAATGAACGGATCCGCCAGAATGTTGCGCGGCTGCGCCGGTGCCGGGGCGCCGGCGGGGATCGGGCCGACCAGTGGCTTCTGATACAGCACATTCGGCGCGATCTGGAACGCCCCGCGGCTGAACGTGATGCCGGACATGACATTCCATTGATCGCTGAAGCCGCTGTCCTTCAGCCCCCAGCCGGTGAATGTCTGAATGGCTGTCGGTCCGGCATCGGCCACCAACCCCATGAACGCGCTCTGCGCGTACCAATTGACCGAGCCGCGGCTCCAGGTCAGGCGCGCCTTGCCGCCGAAGGTATCGCCGGCGCGGATGCGGTCACTGAAGGACTTGGCGCTCGAGCCGGTCCCGCGCACGACATAGAATACGTCGCCGATTTTGGTAGACCCGCCCCACAGGCCGCCGAGTTCGTAGCCCAGTCTGCCGCGCGTGCCTTGGACGGCGAGCGTGGCGCGGCGCGTCGGGGGAAACGGAATGGCGGCCGTACTGACGGCGGTGCCCAGTGATTGCCGCGAGAATTCTTCCTGATAGAGCGCCGTGATATCGGTCCCGACGATGCGCCGGCGATACTTGGCGATGATGCCCGGGTTGGCGCCCCACCAGAGTTCGGGGCCGGCCGCCACCTTGAGGCCGGTGAGATGTCCCTTGCCGGCGAGTTCCACGCCGAACGGCGCGCGTCCGTTGTAGACGTCGATGTTGCGCCCGTAGTTGGCTTCGCGATACAGGCCGAAGACGTCGCCTTCGTAGCCCCAGTGATAGTGGCCGGTCCGATAGAAGGCCTCGATCGACATCGCGCGGGCGTCCCAGGAGAGGGAGGCGCGATAGAGGGCTACGCGGCTGCCGCTGTTGACGACGGTGGAGCCTACCCCGGTCCGTCCACGTCCGCGTCCTTCATAGAAGATTTCGTCGATCGGATTTTCCGCGACGTGCCCGACCGCGTTGAACGAGGCGCGCGCGGTAAAGACTTCTGATGGATGGATGCTGATGCCGGCGTACAGCGACTCGGTGCGATCACTGCCGGTAAAGGGGGGGCGCAGGGAGTCGTTGGGGGCCGAGACCGGTGGGGTTGCGAGACGTGTCCCGCCCGTCGTGAAGGTGCTGAAATCCAGGCGGCCTTCGTCGAGGGCGAGCCAATGACGGTCATCGCCACCGCGGGCGCGTCGCTCAGCCACGGCGCGCGTTTCGAGCGCGACCGGATCGATGGCGGCGAAATGCGCCGCAATGGTGGCCCCAGTGGTGCCGGGTGCGTACGGTGCCAGACGATGCGCCTGTTGCAGCGCGAAATAGGCGGCGCGCGGATAGAGGGGGAAGAGCCCCGCGGCGTTGGGTCGTCCCTTGGCCATGATCCCCCACCACTCCTCATTCATGTTGTTGCGGCCGGGGAGGAAATCCTCGGGGTAGGCGTCCGCACTCCATGAGGCATTCACATCGTGGTCCGACAGGCGGCTTTCCTGCCCGAACTTCCACCACCCGTCGCTCCACTGGAAGGTGAAGCCACCGATCGCGTTCCCGACGCCGCCCTTGCCGGCGCTGTTGAGGTAGATCTCCTGCCACTGCGCGATGAGATAGCGGGCCTGCATCGCCTGATCTTCGCGTCGCGTGCGCTCATTCCACGCATCGGATCCGAACTCCGTGAACATCACCGGGAGTCCCACTTCGGCTTTGACGCGGGCAAAGAGGTCGCGGAACGACCGGCCCCGGTAGACGTTGCTGCCCAGGATGTCGAGCCCCTTCGACTCGCGCGCCAGGATGTCCAGGTACTGCAGATCGCCGTTGGCGAAAGCAACGGGGCGGTGGGTATCGCGGGCCTTGATGGCGCGCGCCACCTCGCCCACCAATGAATAGAGGAAGGTGGCCTTGGCCTTCTGCCGCTCACCGATGGGGAGGTTCTCCGTTTCGGCGGATTTCCATTCGAGGCCGTAGTTGTTTTCGTTGCCGAGGAGCCAGAGGAGCATCCCGGGCGTCTCGCGGAACTCGTCGACCAGCGCCAACACCTCGCTCGTGATGGCGGCGCGGACGGCGGGGTCGGCGTAGTTGGTGGCGGGGGCATAGACCCCGTTGATCGTGACGCCGTATCGGCCGAGCGGGTGATTGAGGATCGTGTAGATCCCGTAGCGCTCGAAGATGTACTGCACCCAGCGGGGGGGGATGCCCGCGTATTGGCGGATGGCATTCACGCCCATCGCCTTGAGCAGTGGCATTTCCCGATCGAGCGCGGCGCGAATGGTCGCGTCAGGCTGGGTCCAGAGGGAATAGCTGTAGTTCTCCCCGATCGGGACGTAGTCCCAGTTCACCCCTTGGACGAACAAGTCCTGCCGGTCGACCTGCAGCCGCATCCCGGAGGAGTCGCTGAGGACCTGGACGGTCGGGATGGGGCGCGTTTGGCCCTGGGCCCCCTCGAACGGCGCGGCGAGCAGGGCGGCGAACACGATCCGGCGCGGCGTAAGCCAGCGCGTGATGGCGAAGGACATAAGTCTGTCGCGGCGACGGGGGGAGAAGTCTTTGTTCGCCTGCTGGACAAAGTGCAGAAGCTCGTCGCCGTTCTGCGGGGTGTCAAGGGACTTTGGGGGGGCCCGACGACGGGGTGCGGGCCGTGACGAGATCGCCTCTACAATGCCGCGCGGACCGGGAAGTCGCAGGAGTGCGGTGCGCCCTGCTGGATTTGATGTGGACGGAAAGTCTTTTGAACAGAATTCACAGAGGACACAGAGAACACGAAGAACACAGAGAAACAGCCTGAAAAAAGAGGGGCCCGCCGCAGGCTGCTCGGCGCGCCCCTCTGTGTTCTCCGTGGCCTTTATGTTCTCTGTGAGATCAGTTCCCTCACACTCCTTCGGCCACTCCCCCTCTCACTTAAAGCGAATGCCGTTGGGCGCGATCGCCCCCTTGGTGGGCACGAATGGCATGAGCTTCGGCGGCGTCATGTTTGACCCGCGCTTGGCCAACCATTCGAGCCGATCAATCCGGTAGATGACCCGAGGCTCCGGGGTCCCGTTGCGCATCACGACTTCTTCCCGGACGAAAGTTCCCCCGATCTTCTCCACGGCCCGCCGCGAACGCCAGTTGGCCGGTCCGATATGAAACAGGACGGCCTCCATCTGGAGAAAGGCGTGGTCGAGCATGAGCTGCTTCAGCTCCCGATTGGTGGCGCCTCCCCAGTACGCGCGCGTCAGGAACGTATACCCCACGAAGATCGTCTTGGCGGACGGATCATACTCGTAGTAGCGCGATGAGCCGATGATCGCGCTCGTCCGTCGATCGATGACGGTGAACGCACTCCCGCTCGCCAGCGCGCCGGCAAAAAAGCCATTCGTGAAGACGTCACGCTGCCACCGGGTCGGTTCGGGGTGCAGCGCCCAGATCTCCGGGTCGCTCGCCGCGGCATACAGCGGCTCGAGGTCCTCAGCGGTGAGCGGGCGCACCAGCAAGGTCGGACCTTCCAACGTCGGTTGGAGATCGAAGGGGTCGGAGCTCATCGTGGTATGGGCAAGGGTGGCCGTTCGCGGGACATCCCGCTAGCCGGCCAGGGTACGGATGGCCTGCACGAACAGATCAATCTCGTGCAGCGCGGTGAACACGTTCGGCGTGACGCGAATGCATTCGAACTCGCCGTCGACGAACCGTGGACGCACGTGAATGCCCCACCGCTTCTGCAATGTCTCGGTGAGTGCCTGCGCACCCAACGCGTCCATGCGCATGGCGCCGAGGGCACAGGCCTGACTCGGATCGCGCGGGGTCAGCAGCTGCACCCCGCGCGTAGTCGCCACACCATCCATCCAGCGTTCGCGCAACCACTGCAGCCGTGCCGCCTTGCGCGCGCCGCCGATCTCCTCGTGGAAGGTGATCGCGTCGCTGACAGCCACGCGCAGCGACACCGGATAGGTGCCGATTGCTTCGAACTTCCGGATGTCATGGTCCTGTGCAGCTGGCGCAGCCAACAGCGGCCAGATGCGCGGAATGGCTTCCTTCCGGACATACAGCAGCCCATTCCCGACCGGCGCGCACAACCACTTGTGCAGTGACGATCCATAGGCGTCGCAGCCGAGGTCGTCGATGGTGAAGGGAAAATGGGCGAAGGTGTGTCCGCCATCGACGATCGTGAAGATGCCGCGTCGTCGCGCCTCATCGCAGATGCGCTTGACGGGAAAGATCTGTCCCGTCGTGTAGGTCATGTGGCAGATGTGGATGACCTTCGTGCGCGGCGTGACGGCGGCAAAGACGCGCTGATAGAGGTCGTCCATCGATGGCGGTGGCACCGGGAAGCGTACGAGCTTCAACACGACGCCGTCTCGGCGCTCACGCTGCTGCCACGCCGTGATCATGCGCGGATAATCCTGCGTGGTGCTGACGATCTCGTCGCCGCGATTGAGCGGGAGCCCCATCTGCACGATCTGCAGCGATTCACTTGTGTTCCGCGTGAGCGCCAGCGTGTTGGGATCACACCCCAGCATCCCAGCCAATCGCCGCCGCACATGCTCGACTTCGGGATAGAGCAACTCGTCCACGTAATACGAGGGGCTCATGTTCGTCACGGTCCAGTAGCGATCCATCGCGTCGGAGACGACGCGCGGTGCCGGACTGACGCTCCCGGAATTCAGATTGACGTGATTGGCATCAAGGCTGTACGCCTGCCGGATGCGCAACCAATAGGCTTCGTCATCGGCCACGGCCTCGTGTGACCACCCCTGCACGCGGCGATTGGCCGCCTGTACGGTGCGCCACGCTTCGGAAAACGGGAGCGGCAGACTCCCCAGCGCGGCCCCCGCACTGACCACAAAATTTCGACGGTCCATGAGCCGATTCTACGGGGGAATGCACATCGGCGCCACCGATGCAGATTCTCCATCTCGCTGGTAGCTTGGCGCATGGCCACATCCCGCTGGACCATTCCCGTCGGCGCCATCGGCGTCCATCTCGGCATCGGCTCCGTCTATTCGTGGAGCACGCTGAATCGGCCGATTCTCGAGGCGCTTCCTCCTTTGCCGTGGTGGGCGGCGCCGCCGTACCCGACCTTCACGACTGCGCTCGTGATCCTCGGCTTGAGCGCGGCAACCTGGGGACCGTGGGTGGAGCGTCGTGGCGCCCGTTTCGCCGCCCGCACGTCCGCGCTGTGTTTTGCCGGTGGCCTGACGCTCGGTGGGATCGCCCTGCTGCTTCGCCAGCCGATCCTGTTGTTTCTGGGACTCGGCATCCTGTGTGGCATCGGCTGTGGCATCGGCTACATCGCACCGGTGAGCACCCTCGTGAAATGGTTTCCCGATCGCCGCGGCATGGCGACGGGATTTGCCATCATGGGATTCGGTGGCGGTGCATTCATCGCCGGGTATGCCAATGCCGCGCTCATCGCGCGCGTTGGCGTGGCCATGACGCTGCTGGTGCTCGCCGGGTGCTATCTGTTGCTGATGCTGGGTGGTGCTCAGCTTCTGCGTCCCGCGCCGGTCAGCGAGTCCAGTGACGCTGCCGTTTCGGCATCCTCACACGGGATGACGCGAACCGAGGCGATTCGCACGCCGCAATTCGCGCTGCTGTGGGGGATGCTGTGCATCAACGTCACGGCCGGCATTGGCATTCTCGCCCAAGCGTCACCGATGATGCAGGATCTCTTCGGCAAGACGCCCGCCGAAGCCGCCGCTGTGGTGGCGGTGATCAGTACATGCAATGCGGCCGGGAGGCTCTTCTGGTCGAGCATGTCGGACCTCATTGGCCGCCGCACCACGTATCTGCTCTTCTTCGGCGCGCAGGTTGTGCTGTTTCTCCTCATTCCACGCTTCGCCGCCGCCGGTGCATGGTGGCCGTTTCTGCTCTGCCTGCTCGTGGTGTTCACCATGTATGGTGGCGGTTTTGCCACCATACCGGCGTTTCTTGCCGACCTGTTCGGCATGAAGTACGTCGTCGCCATTCATGGCGCGCTGCTGACGGCATGGAGTGTCGCGGCCGTCGTCGGCCCCGTGATCATCACCCAGCTCGCGGCACGTGCGCGCGACGCACTTCCACCGGGCGCGTCCAAAGTGCACATCTACGATCAACCGTTGGCGCTGCTGGCCGCACTTCTGGCGTGCGGATTCATTCTGACGCTGGCGGTCCGTCCTCGTACGGCCGTACCCGCACCCGTTCGCCAGTAACCGTTTCCTCCTTACGCCACTTCCACCCATGCGACGCTTCCACCTCCTTGCTCCGCTGATCATCCTGAGCGCCACCGCACTGAGCGTCACCACCCTGCATGCACAACCGGCTGCCGAGCCGGCGCGTGTGCGCTGGGAACGTCAGTGCCAGATCCGCAAGGACAAGTTCGAACGGATCCTGCCGCGTGCCATGCGCGACAACGGCGTGGACA
>JBDKIJ010000394.1:0-5318 GCA_039797155.1 Gemmatimonadota bacterium
CGGCCCGTTCAGGTCACGCGTGACCTCGCCGGATTTTGGCGCTCTGGCTACTTCGAGGTCCGGAAAGAGCTGCGCGGCCGCTATCCCCGTCATCCGTGGCCCGACGATCCACTCACGGCGCCGCCGACCCGACGGGCGAAGCCTCGGGGGACCTAACAGACCGGTGCCCGGCTGCGCGCGCCGGCCTGTTCCGGGGGTCGGTATCTTGCACCCATGTTACCGCGTCGTTGGTTGCTCACCGCCGTTTCATTCGCCGTCATGCTTGGAACGTCGGCATGGGTGGTCGGGTCGCATTGGCCTGAAGGCGGGATGCCCTCGCTGCCGTGGCGTGTGCATCTGGTGGCGCTGGCGACCGTCATGGCCGAGATGCTGACCCGCGCGTTCAAGATTCAGGCATCGGCACGGGCATGCGCGATCCCTCTTCGATTCGGGACGGCGTGGCGTGTCTGTTTGGCCGGTGACTTGGCCGCGGCGATTACTCCCGCACGCGCCGGTGCGGAACCTGCGCGCTATCTGGTGTTGGCGGAGAACGGGACCTCACCAGCGCAGCGCGTGCTGGTACTGTTTCTCGAGCTGTTTCTTGAGATGTGGTCGCTCGTGCTGGTGTGCAGTGCGCTCGCGTTGCTGTTCCAGGGGCGTGGCGCCTCGACCGTGGGATTGCTGACGCTCGTCGGCGGGTACAGTAGCGTGGTCCTCACGCTCGGCGCGGTCGGGTGGTTTCTCGCACGTCGCAACGCGCGCGGTCCCGTGCCCTCATGGATGCCACGATGGACGCAGCGACTGGGCGTGCATGCCGGGCGTTGGCGGGGGGTGCAGCGGATGCTGCGTGCGCTGCGGACCTCCGTGGCTGCGCTTCGTCATGCGCATCCCGGACGCATGCTGTTGGCATTCACCGGATCGGTCCTGCATGTGCTGTTCAAGGTCGCGACGCTCCCCATGTTGGTGTTCCTGGCGGATCCGACGTTTCCGTTGACCATGGATTCGCTGGCTCCGCTCGTGCTGTGGCCGCTCGCCCTGTTCTACGGGGGCGCCGCCGTGCCGGCGCCGGGGGGCGGAGGGCTGATTGAGGGGGCGTTTGCGGCGACGTTGTCGTCAGCGATTCCCCCGGCGATTTTCGCCGCGTCGCTGTTGTGGTGGCGGTTCTATACCTTCTATCTCTATCTCCTCATTGGCGGCGTTGCCGCCGGGGATGCAGCGCTCCGTGCGCTGCGTCCGTCATCCGCGCTCACGCCCCACTCCGCTGCATGAAACCCGCCGCGTCGAGCTCGTCGATACCGGTTCCTGCCTGGCAGCTGATTGGCGGGTTCCTGATCATCTACGTGGTGTGGGGTTCGACCTATCTCGCGATCCGATGGGCGGTCACCACGATTCCGCCGTTCATGTTGGGCGCCGTGCGCTTCCTGGTGGCGGGATCGGCGATGTATGCGTTTGCGCGACTCCGTGGCGCCGCGGCACCGACGCGTGGTGAATGGCGGCATGCAGCAATCATCGGCACCATGCTGCTCTTTGTGGGGAATGGGTCGGTCTCGTGGGCCAGTCAGCGGGTGAGCTCCGGCCTCACCTCCGTGCTGGTGGCCACGGTGCCGCTGTGGCTCGTGTTGTGCGAAGCGTGGCAGGGAAAGCGGCCGCGGGTCGCACAAATTGTTGGGGTGATCGTCGGCTTGATTGGCGTGGCGCTGCTGGTGCTGCCAGCCCGCGGCGGCCAAGGCGCCGTTGATCCGCTGGGTGCGCTGGTGCTGACCCTGAGTTCGTTGTCGTGGACCATTGGTTCGCTCTACTCGCGCACGGCCGCGCAGGCGAAACCCGCCACGCTCGCCATCAGCATGCAGATGCTGGTCGGCGGCATACTGCTGGCCACGCTGTCCACAGCCCGCGGAGAATGGCATCAGGTGCTGTTGCAGACGCCGACCTGGCAGTCAGTGGCATCACTGGCCTATCTCATCGTGTTCGGCTCCGTGATCGGCTTCAGTACGTACATGTGGTTACTGAAGGTCGCGAGTCCCGCCGCCGTGGGCACGTACGCGTATGTAAATCCGCTCGTCGCGGTCCTGTTGGGCGTGGCGCTGGGTGGTGAGCGACTCCCGCAACTGGCGTGGATCGCGATGACGATCATCGTGGGTGGGGTCGCGCTGGTGAGTTTCGTGGACAGTCGTCGTCGTGCGGCGGCCTCGTGACTGAAGACATGGTGACCTCGGCGCAACAGGCCGCGATGGCCGCGATGGCGTCTGTGATGCTGGAGGGCGCGCCGCCATCCGGTGAGTCGCTGGATGCGCTGGTGGTGCGGTGCGTGCAGCGTCTCACATCGCTGCCTCTCCATCGACGCGCACGGTTCGTTCAAGGGCTCGATCTGCTCGCGAGTCGCGCCGGCGTCATGGTGGCGATGTCCGGCGTGCGTCCATTCGTCGCGCTTTCCCGCCCGGCGCAGCAGCGATGTCTCGAGGCGTGGACGCACTCATCGCTGCCGCTCGTGCGGGCCGCCTTCCAGTCCATCCGGCGTCTCGTGTTGTCCGTGCATTACGCGCATCCGGGCGTGATGCGTATCGTGGATCACTCCGGGCCGTTGCACGCGCGCACCGCACAGGTCCCATGGGAAGGTCCGATCCCATCCACATCAGACGGTGCGCCGTCGGCCGTGGCGACGCTGCCGGTCGCAGAGCCCAGCCGGTTGGCGATCCATGACCCCGTGGCCGATTCGGGCGTCGAGCGCATGGTTGTCGGCTCGACGCTCACGCAGGATGTCCATCGTCGGGCCGATGTGGTGGTGATCGGGACCGGTGCGGGTGGAGCGGTTGCGGCGGCGCGGCTGGCCGCTGCCGGCTACGAGGTGGTCATGCTCGAGTCGGGAGACTGGCATCCGCCTACCTCCTTCGACGGTGACGAGCCGGCGCTGATGGAGCGCCTGTATGGAGACGGCGCGCTGCGCACTACCGATGATGCGGGCATTGCACTGCTCCAGGGACATGCGGTCGGTGGCTCTTCATTGGTGAACTGGATGATCATGCTCCGGACACCATCCTACGTCCTCGACGAATGGGGACGCGACGCGGGCACCGTGGGAATGACGCCGCACGACATGGCGCCGGTGTTCGAGCGGATTGAACGCGAGGTCCGCGCTGGACTCGTACCTGAGGACGCACATTCCGCCAACAACCGCATCGTCCTCGATGGCGCGCGCGCGCTCGGATGGCGGGTATCGGCCGGTCGGATCAATGCCGTCGGTTGTCACCGGTGCGGGATGTGCGGCGTCGGATGTCGCTACGAGGCCAAGCAGTCGACGGCCGTCGTGCATGTGCCGGCCGCGCTGCGCGACGGGGCTACGCTGTATACCGGTGTGGCAGTCGAGCGGATCGAGCAGCGTGAGCGCGATCAGGGATCACCACGCGCCGGCATCCCGCCGCTCAAGCGGGTGCATGCGCGCGTGCACGGTACCAACCGAACCGTCACCATTGATGCTCCATTGGTGGTCGTTGCGGCGGGTGCCGTTGGGACGCCGGTGTTGTTGCAACGCTCCGGATTCGGTGGCGGTGGCGTCGGCGATTGGTTGCGACTGCACCCGACGACGGCAGTCATCGGCGTGTACGAGCGGCCCATTGTGCCGGGCACCGGAATCCCGCTTAGCACCATGTGCGACGAGTTCATCCAATGGCAGGGGAGCGACTACGGCTTCTGGATCGAGACACCGCCGATGCTGCCCTCGTTTGCGGCGGCGGTACTGCCGGGGCATGGCCCGTCGCATGCAGCCCGCATGCAGATGTTGCCGCAGCTCGGGGTCCTGATCGGGCTCACCCGTGATGGCGCAGAAACGACGCACTCAAGTGGGCGCGTTGGCGTCGATCGGCAGGGGCGCGTGTCGATCCGTTATCGCCTGACGGGCAGCGATGCCCGCCGTGTGCAGGCATCACTCACGGCCATGGCGCGCCTGCATTTTGCCGCCGGCGCACAGGAGGTCGGGACCCTGCACGCGCACGCTCCGACCATTCGCCGTGTCGAGGAGGCTGCGCAGCTGTCGACCTGGTCCGTGGCGCCTAACCGCATGCCGCTCTTTTCGGCACACGTCAATGGCACCTGCCGTATCGGCACCGACCCCGCGACCTCTGGTGCGACCCCGGACGGAGAGCGGCATGGCGTGCGCGGCTTGTACATTTCCGACGGATCGTTGCTCCCCACGGCGCTCGGCGTGAACCCGCAGGAAACGATCATGGCGATCGCCTCCCTCCTGACCGATCGCTTGGTCAGTCAGCACCGCCGCGTCACGCAGTAGTCGGCCATTCCCTTCACTCCCCCAATGCCCATGGCTGGACGCCACTTTCTCCAGATTCCCGGCCCCACGCCGGTCCCCGACCGTCTGCAGCGCGCGATGCATCGCCAGATGGAGGATCATCGGTCCTCGGCGTTCCCGACGCTGACGCGATCGATTCTGTCGCGCCTGCCGCAGATCGTGCACCAGACCAAGGGGGAAGCCTTCGTGTTTCCCGCCACCGGGACGGCGATGTGGGAGGCAGCGCTCGTCAACACCCAGAATCCCGGCGCCCGTCTCCTTGCCGTCCGGTTCGGGCAGTTCTCGCATCTGTTCATCCAGACCGCCCGCGCGCTTGGCTATAAGATCGACGTGATTGAAGAGCCGTGGGGTGAAGCCGCGGACCCGGCCAAGATCGAGGCGGCGCTGCGCGCGGATACCGCGCACGAAATCCAGGGCGTGCTGCTCGTCCACAACGAGACCGCGACCGGTGTGACCAGCGATGTGGCCGTCGTGCGTGCCGCGATCGATCGCGCACAACATCCCGCGCTCCTCTACGTCGACGGCGTCTCTTCGATTGCGAGCCTCGAGTTCCAGTTCGATGCGTGGGGCGTGGACTGCGCAATCACGGGCTCGCAGAAGGGATTCATGCTTCCCGGCGGACTCGGTGTGCTCTTCGCGAGCGAGAAGGCCTTGGCTCGGGTTGATGCCTGCACGATGCCGCGTGCGTATTTCGATTTGCGCGCCATGCGCGCCAACAATGCGCAAGGCTATTTCCCGAGCACACCGGCGCTCTCCCTGCTGTTCGGCCTCGACGAAGCGATCACGATGCTGCTCGAGGAAGGGATGGCCAATGTGGCGGCTCGGCATCGCCTCTTCGGCGAGGGCGTCCGCGCCGCGGTGAAGGCGTGGGGACTTCGTGAATGCGCGCGTCGTCCGGAGATCGCGTCCAATACGGTCACGGCGATCGTCGTGCCGGAAGGCCAGGATGCCCGTCAGGTGATCGATATGGCCTTCAAGCGCTACGATATTTCGCTCGGATCCGGCCTGAACGAAGTGGCGGGCAAGGTGTTCCGCATCG
>JBDKIJ010000395.1:0-21015 GCA_039797155.1 Gemmatimonadota bacterium
TGATCGTGGAAGGTGTCCAGCAGCTCCCACCCGATCAGCGCGTCGTCCTGCGCGCCGTCATCGAGGCCGCGCACCGCTGTGTCCAACTGGCGCGGGGCGCCGCCGCCGATGCGGCGCTGCACCGATGGGCCGCGCAGCGCCAGGACCGACCCATCGACGAGTGGCTGATGGCCTGGCGCGATGAGCCGGTGCTGCGTCGTGCCGTCGCGTGCGCATCGGACCATCCGGTGGGGGCACCGTCGCCACGCATTCGGCTGGTGCTGCGGCATGTCCTGCTGCTCGTGCGACGTCCCGATGCGGCAGCGCTCCGTTAGCTTTGCCGCATGGCACGCCCCGCCCTGCTCTTCGATCTCGACGGCACCCTCATCGACTCCATCGGGTTGCTGCTGGAATGCATGCAGTATGCGTTTGAAGGACGCGAACGCACGCCAACCACGGCCGAATGGGTCGCCGGCATCGGGACCCCACTCCGGACGCAACTCGCCGACTGGTGTGATGGCGAAACCGACGTCGAAGCCATGGTGGCACGCTACCGCGATTATCAGGATTGGCACCTCGAGCGACTCACGACGCCGTATCCCGCGGTCATCGACACCATCCAGTGGGCGCGGGCCGAAGGGCATCGCACGGCGATCGTCACCAGCAAGGGGCGCGGCATGACGGCGCGCTCCCTCGCGCACGTCGGGTTGGCCGAAGCGTTCGATGCCGTGATTACGTTTGAGGAAACCACCCGACACAAGCCGCTCCCCGATCCTGTGTGGTTGGCGCTCGAGCGGCTGGGGGCATCGGCGGAATCGGCGCTCTTCGTCGGCGACTCGCCGCACGACATGCACGCCGGGCGCGCGGCAGGGGTGCACACCGCGGCGGCGCTGTGGGGACCGTTCTCCCGGACGGAACTATCGGCCGCCGATCCAACGGTGTACCTCGATCGCTTCGACGAACTCCCGCAGGTGATCGCGTCGCTCTACGGGTGAGTCGGTCCGTTACGCCGACGGGTCCGGCGCCATCGGCGCGGCAGGCACGAGCGCCTCAATCGCCGCGGCGAGTTCAAAGTCCTTCACCGTGATCCCGCCCGCGTCATGCGTGCTCAACGCGAACTGGAGTCGCGTGTAGCGGATATCCACGTCCGGGTGGTGCTGCAGCCGTTCGGCGATCTCGGCCACCTGCGCCAGAAAGGCGATCCCGGCGGGAAAGGTCGCGAAATGATAGGTCTTCACGATGGCGCTCCCCTTGCGGGTCCACCCCGGGAGGGCGCCCAGTCCGCGCTGGACTTCGATATCGGAAAGCGAGGGCATCATTCATAGGTAGTGAGGTGAGGTCGGCCACGGGAGGGCTTCCGGGGTGCCTTGCGACTTCGGGTTTTATTCGGTAAATCCCGAACCATGCCCCTCGCCCTTCGCAACACCGCGCCGGAACTCCGGGATCGGCTGACCGCCGAACTGGGGCCGCTGATGGGGGCCCGTCCCGTGGCCGATCCGTGGCCGACCGGGATTCCCCCGCTCGATGCGGCGCTGGGAGGTGGGATCCCGCGAGGGCGCCTTACGGAGCTCACCGGCGTTCGGGGGGTCGGCAAGACCGCCCTCCTGCGGCGGGTCGTCGCGCAGGTCCTGCGGCAGGGGGGGTGGGTGGCCTGGATCGATGCGACCCGCACGCTGACGCCTGCTCCATGGGCCGAGCTGGGGCCGCGGTTCGTGGTGATCCGCATGCCGGAAGTGCGACGGAGCGCGTGGACCGCCGACGTGCTGCTGCGCAGCGGGGTCTTCGGACTCGTCGTGCTCGACGGCGCCCCGCCGCTGTCGCGCGTGCAGGGGGTGCGTCTCGCGCAGATCGCCCGGGAGCGTCAGGCCGCCTGCGTAGTGCTCGAGCATCGCTCACCGGCGCACGCGCCTGCGCGACGTCTCCCCGGCAGTGTGCGCATCCATGTCGCGGACACCGCCGCGCATGCCGCGTCTCGTAGCGCGTCGCAAACGCCGCTTCGTCTCACCATTGAAAAGGGGGGCGTGATGGGTCGCGCCCCGATGATCGAGGTGCCCCGTGTTGTCGTTCTGGCGCGTCGCCTGTGTCCGGATCCCACGATTCCCGATCGGCGCGGGGTGGCGCACGGAACGCGCCGTCCCTGGAGCGCCCGCAGCAACACCAGCGATCGCCACGCCATCGACCGCGACGCCGCCATCACATCGGAACGCGAGCACCCCGTCACTTGGGGCGGACTTGGCGTCGCCAGCGCCGACCTGTACGGAACTGCACTTCCGGGCCATCCAGCTCGACTTGCTGTCGCCGACGACCGATACGACACCGCCATCGGCGACCGACTCCCGCTCGAGACGTCACACTGGACGCGCGAACGCCTCCGGGAGCGGCACCGCGAGTGGCGCGACGGCCCACCCCAACGGCCGGCCGACCGACCGGAAGCGATCCCCCACCGACGACGGACCACTCTTTCATTGGGATGAGCGCCCGCGGGCGCTCGCCGTCGGTACGCGACTGCGCGTGGTCTCGTATGCGGCCGGATGTGCTGGTGTGCGGGCAGGCATGCAGATCGCCGAAGCACGCGCACGCTGTGCCACGCTCGACGTGCGGCCGTGGGATACCGCAGCGATTGACGACGCGATCCTCGCCGCCACCACGGCGCTGCTCGCGGCGAGTCCACAAGTCACACCGGTGCTCGGTACGCCAGGGCTCTGGTGGGTGGGCGCCACCGGCTTTCAGGCGCTGGGAGGAGAAGCGCAGCTCGTGGATACGCTGCTCGCCATCGCACGCGCATGGCACCCGCAGGCGCGCGTGGCGATCGCCGATGCGTGCGTGACAGCGCGCGCCGCCACGTGGGCGCCGCGGACTACTCCGGGGCTCATCATTCCACCGGGACACGATGCCGCGTATCTCACCCCCGCGCCGCTGGGGCTGCTCCCGATGGCGCAGGAGGTGCGCGAGGCGTTGCAGGCGCTCGGGATCCGGACGATCGGTGCCTTCGCCGCGTTGTCTGCCGGCGAGATCGAGCAGCGGTGGGGGCCCGACGGATTGCGGGCGTGGCGACTGGCGCACGGTGAGGATCCGCGACGCCCGGGACATGTGCGCGTCGAGACCGCGCGACAGACGTCGGTGGAATTGCCGCAACCGGTCGAGCGTGCAGAACCGGTGCTGTTCGTGCTGCGCGCGCAACTCGAGCGGTTGCTGGCCACCTGCGTGCACGACGGACGCGCCGCCGCGAGTGTCGCCATCACGCTCACCCTCGACGCAGGGCGCTCGTATCCGATCGATGGCGTACCGGAGCAGACGACCGCTACCGATCTTCTGGCCATTCCGCACCGCACCATCACGCGCGAAGTGCGTCCGGCCCGACCACTCGCACGACTCGATCCGCTGTTCGATCAGTGTCGCCGGCTCCTCGACACCTGGCAGATCCCCGCGCCGATCATCGGGGTCACCGTCAGCGTTCCCACGACCACCCCACTCACCGCGGACCAGGGCGATCTGCTGCACCCCTCGTGGCGTGACGCGGCGATGCAGGTCGACAGTGTCTTCGTGAAGTTGCGCGCGGCCCTCGACCCGACACAGCGCGGTGATGTCCTAGTACGCCCCGAGTCCCGCACAACCCATCGTCCCGAGGAGGAGGGACGCTGGATCGCCGCCGACGCCATCGCGATGGCGGCCGCAGCGGGCGTACCACAGCCCACGCCACACGATAGGACCGCTGACACCCGTCACGCCACCGGGCATCAGATGACCGCCGTGCTACGCCTGCTCCCGACGCCAGAGCCGATCGACATCGAGTGGACCTCGGCACGACAACCGCAGGCGCTCTGGTGGCAGGGCCGTCGTATCGCCATCGCGCAGCCCCACGGCCCGGAGCGGCTCAGCGGGGAGTGGTGGCGTGGCGATGGCTATGCCCGTGACTACTGGCGCGGACAGAGTGAAACGGATGGCGAACTGCTGTTCTTCCAGACGGCGTCCGGGACCTGGTACGTGCACGGGTGGTACGACTGAACCGTCTCAGAAGGAACCTCAGCGGACCCAGCAGGTAGCGGCCGGCAACGGTGTAGGACGCTCCGGGTGCTGTCGGCACTCCGCGTGCACCTCGCGTTACCTCGTGTCATTCGGTCCCCGACGCACCGCCCAATGCCAATGATGCCGCGCCCTGTCCCGCTCGTCACGCCCCGCGAATCCGCACTTCCCTGGCACGCGCAGGCCGCCGACACCGTGGTCGCGACCCTCGACAGTCATGCGGAGCACGGGCTCACATCTGATGACGTCCTCGCCCGTCGCGCGCGAGTCGGCGAAAATGTTCTCGCCGCCACGCGACGCCGCCGTGTCGACAGGCTGATCCTCGCGCAATTCCGCGACGTGATGGTACTCGTCCTCCTGGGCGCGGCCCTGATCGCCGGCGTGTTGGGCGAACCGGAGGACACGATCGCCATTCTGGCCATCGTGATCCTGAATGCCCTCCTCGGCTTCGTGCAGGAATTCCGCGCCGAGCGTGCGATGGCCGCGCTCGGTGCACTGTCCGCGCCCGCCGCGCGAGTGCGACGCAATGGGAAAGACGAAACGGTCCCCGCCAGTGCCCTCGTCCCGGGCGATCTCGTCCTTCTGGAAGCCGGTCAAATCGTTCCCGCCGACGTGCGACTGCTGACCGCGCATGCGCTGCGCGTGGAGGAAGCCGCGCTCACGGGCGAATCGCAACCGGTGACGAAGCAGCAGACGCCCGTCGGCGGGGACGCCCCGCTCGGCGATCAGTTCAGCATGGCGTTCAAGGGTACGATCGTCAGTGCCGGACGCGGGTGCGGCGTGGTGGTCGCCACCGGAGCCCGCACACAACTGGGGCGGATCGCAACGCTGCTCGAGGAAACCGACGACGCGCGATCTCCGCTGCAGCAACGGCTGGCCGCCTTCGGCCGGCAACTGGCGCTGCTCGTCATCGGCCTCTGCGTGGTGATCTTCGCCGCCGGGCTGCTCCGCGGCGAACCGCTCGGTCTGATGTTCATGACGGCCCTCAGCCTCGCCGTCGCCGCCATTCCCGAAGCGCTCCCTGCCGTCATTACCGTGTCCCTTGCGCTCGGCGCGCGTCGCATGGTGCGACGCGAGGCCCTGATCCGTCGTCTGCCGGCCGTCGAGACGCTGGGCTCGGTCACATACATCTGCTCCGACAAGACCGGGACACTCACCGAGAACCGGATGCGGGTGGACAGCGTGCGGTGGGGTGACGGCGTGCACATTGATGTGGCGCAGTGGTCACACGAGCACGACACGGGGATTCGCCCCACCGAACTGCTCGCGCTGTGCAATGATGTGGTGCAGCAGCCAGATGGTTCGCTCGTTGGTGATCCCACGGAAACCGCGCTGGTAGAGGCCGCACGACATCATGGTGTGGACTACGAGACGTTGACACGCCAATGGCCCCGCCTCGAGGAGATTCCCTTCACGTCCGAGCGGGCGCGCATGACCACCGTGCATCGACGCGCCGACGGGAACGCCGAGGGCGTGCTGGTCTGCAGCAAGGGTGCCCCCGAACGCATGATCCGCGACTGCACGCACATGCACACCGCACAGGGCCTCGTGCCGATCGATGCGGATCGCGTGATGGACACGGCCGATGGGATGGCTGCGGCGGGACTTCGTGTGTTGGCCCTCGCGACACGCACCATGCCCACGATGCCGTCGCCGTTGGATGCGGTGGAACGGGAGCTGCACCTCCTCGCACTGATCGGATTGCTGGACCCCCCGCGTGCGGAAGCCCAGGAGGCGGTACGTGTCTGCCAGCGCGCCGGAATTCACGTCGTGATGATCACCGGGGATCATCCCGCCACGGCCCGTGCCATTGCCCAGCGGCTGGGTATTGCCGGCCCGGAGGACGACGTACTCACGGGGGCCGCGCTGTTGGCCCTCGATGATGAGGCGCTGGCCGAGCGCGTATCTCGTACGCGCGTGTATGCCCGCGTCACGCCGGACGACAAGGTGCGCCTGGTTCAGGCGCTTCAGGCGCAGGGTGAATTCGTGGCGATGACTGGGGACGGTGTGAACGATGCGCCCGCGCTGCAAGGTGCCAACATCGGCGTGGCGATGGGACGGGGCGGCACCGACGTTGCGCGCGAAGCCGCACACATGGTGCTGCTCGACGACAACTTCGCCACGATCGTCAACGCCGTGCGCGAAGGGCGGCGCATCTACGACAACATCCGCCGCTTCGTGCGCTTCGTGCTCTCCACAAACGCGGGCGAGATCTGGACCTTGTTCCTCGCGCCACTCATCGGATTGCCGCTGCCGTTGCTGCCGATCCACATCCTCTGGATGAACCTCGTGACGGATGGGCTCCCGGGACTCGCGCTCTCGGCCGAACGCGAGGAGCCCGGGGTGATGGAGCGCCCACCGCGTCCCCCAAAGGAGAGTCTGTTCGCGCATGGGCTGTGGCAGCACGCGGTATGGGTCGGATTGCTCATGGCGCTCCTCGCCCTCGGCACGCAGGCATGGGCGCTGCACCACAACAATCCGCGCTGGCAGACGATGACGTTCACGGTGCTGACGCTTTCCCAGCTGGCCCATGTGCTGGCGATCCGGTCGGAAACACGCAGCATGCTTGCTATCGGCTGGCGGAGCAATCCGGCGCTCCTCGGCGCCGTGTTGCTGACGACCGCGCTGCAACTGCTCGTGATCTATCACCCGGGCATGGCGGGAATCTTCCGAGCCGCTCCGCTGACGCTCTTCGAGTTCCTGCTCTGCGTGGGAATCTCGGCGCTGGTCTTCGTGGCCGTGGAAGTAGAGAAGGTCTTCATTCGACACTGGGGGTGGTATGGCACGACTGCTCGTCGCACTTGATGGGTCCGCCTCGGCGGAATGCGCGCTCCCCGTCGCACGGGCTCTGGCCCAGCGCCTGCACGCGTCGTTGACGCTGCTGCATGTGCATCCGTCGACAGCCCACGGATCCATCATGACCGGCACGAACACGCATGAGCGGGCGCTTCCGGAGGCGCTTGATGCCACGCTGCGACGAGCGCGCACCGCGTATCTATCGGAGACGGCCGGCGCCCTGCGCGGCCATGACGTGCCCGTTGAGGCCACGGTGGAATGCGGCCCGGTGATCGAAACCATACTCACGACGGCGCAGTCCCCGGACGTACGCCTGCTCGTGATGGCGACACATGGCGAGCATGGCCCGTCGTCGGCGTGGCTCGGGTCCGTGGCGGATGCGTGCGTTCGGCATGCGTGCTGTCCGGTGGTCCTAGTGCGTCCAGATGCCCCGCCTTCAGATTGGCGTACCAGCACGTGGCAGCTGGCGCGCGTCCTGTTCGCACTGGACGGCAGTGCGGACAGCGAAGCGATTGTCCCGACCTGCGCATCGCTGCTGGGCCCCGATCTCGACGCAGTACTCCTGCATGCGGTCGCCCCATTGCATCCGCTGATTCAGGCTATGGCCACGACGGCGGATGTAGCACGCGATCTCAACGCGGAGCGGGAACGCGCCGTTCGGTATCTGGAGCAGGCCATGTTGCGTGCGGCGGCAATCGGCGTACGGGCGTCGTCTTGCGATCACCCGGACATCGATCCGGCACGAGCCATCGTGCACTGCGCTACAGGACACGGCGTCTCCCTCATTGCCATGGTGACCCACGCACGCGGCGTGGTGGGACGGGTGATGTTGGGAAGCGTGGCCGACAAGGTGGTACGCACCGCGACACATCCGGTGCTCTTCATCCGCAGTCGGGCGGACGCCGCGGCGGCTGGCGCATCAGCATGACATCGCTGGCGACGATCGCGCTGCAGTTCACGGTGTCTGCCATCATCATCGTGGCGGCAGGGACCGTGTTGGCACGGAGCGGCGACGTGATCGCCGCGCGTTCATCCCTCGGACGCGCGTGGTTCGGCTCCGTGTTCCTGGCCTTGGCGACGTCTCTGCCCGAATTGGTTACCGACATTGCCGCAGTGCGAATGGGTGCGCCGGATCTGGCGGTGGGGGATCTCTTCGGCAGCGGGCTCGCCAACATGTTGATCCTCGCCATCATTACCCTCGCGCCGGGCGGGGGCGATATGTTTCGCCGCGCCACGCTGGATCACGTGCTGTACGCCAGCGTGGCGATGGTGCTCACGGCCATCGCGGCGATCGTGCTGTTGATCCGCCCTGCAACCACTTGGCTCGGCGTCGGGATCGGCTCGTGGGTGCTATTGGCCGTGTACGGCTTCGCCTCACGGGCCACGTTTCAGCACAGTCAGGTCGTACGTGAAGCCGGTACCGCCATTGAGATGTCGGAGCCCCTCGGCGCCGGCACCTCCCCAATCATCGTGTCGGGGGAGGCACCCACCGTGTCGTCATCACGGCGCGCCCTCCTGACCTTTGCCGGCGCTGCACTGGGCATTCTGATCGTCGCCCCGCAGTTCGCGCGATCCGCCGAGTCCCTTGCCGTGATTTCCGGTGTGGGCACCACGGTCGTCGGCACGTGCCTGTTGGGGCTCTCTACCTCGCTTCCGGAGTTGGTGACCTCGCTGGCCGCCGTGCGCCTGCGCGCCTACGACCTCGCGGTGGGCAATTTGTTCGGAAGTAATGCGATCAACATGATCATGTTCCCCGCACTCGATATGGCGAATGGCGGCCGTGCGGTGCTCAGCATCGCCGATCCATCGCATGTCATTACGGCACTGTTCGTCCTGATCCTCATGGGCATGGCCACCGCCACGTTGGTGTTTCGCACGCGGCGCATCGGATGGATTGCGGAGCCCGGAGCCCTACTGGTGTTGTGTGGCTATCTGCTGGCAATTGCGGTGCTGCTTGGCGCCCAGCCCCGGTGATGCGGTCCGTATGAAATGCTGGCGGTGACTGCCATTTGGCCGTAGGTTCGCGGAGCCATATAGTCCACGGCGCCCCCCACCCTCTCCATCCAGAGACCCACCCCATGACCGGCATGCTTGCGCGCGCCGGGCGGCTCTTCGCTGCCCTTGCGCTCACCAGCAGTGCCCTCGCCGCCCAAACCCGAACCATTACCGGGAAGGTGCTCGAGGAAGACTCCAAGGCCCCGATCACGGCCGCCCAACTCCAGATCCAGGGCACCACGATCGGCACGCTCTCCCGCGATGATGGTGCCTTCACGCTCGTGAATGTGCCGGCGCGCGAGGTCATCCTCGTCGTGCGCCGCATCGGCTATCCACTCACACGTATTACTCTCGCAGCTGGTCGCACGAACGCCCTCGAGATCATCCTCAAGAAGGACGTCCTCAACCTCGATCAGGTCGTCGTCACCGGTCAGGCCTCCGGCATCTCGCGCCGCAACCTGGCGAATGACGTCGCCAGCGTGAGCGGCGCCGACGTCAACAAGGTCTCCGCGCAATCGATCGAAAACGCGTTCCAGGGAAAGATCGCCGGCGCACAGATCTCGCAATCCACCGGGGCACCCGGCGGCGGTAACCGCATCCGCATTCGCGGCATCTCCTCCATCCTCGGCAGCGCGCAGCCGCTCTACGTCATCGACGGCGTCATCGTCAGCGACGTGTCGATCGGCTCCGGTACCAACAAGGTGACCCGCGCCTCCGGCACCGGCATCTCCGTCGGCAGCCAGGAAGCGCCGGTCAACCGTATCGCCGACCTCAATCCGAACGACATCGAGAACGTCGACATCCTCAAGGGCTCGGCGGCCGCCGCGATCTACGGCTCGAAGGCGTCGGGCGGCGTCATTCTCATCACCACCAAGCGCGGCCAGGCCGGCAAGCCGAAGTTCTCACTGCGTCTGGGCGGCGGCACCTCGACGCTCGCGTACAAGAATGGCTCCCGCCGCTTCCAGTCGCTCAACGATGCCGTGCGGGTCTTCGGTGCCGGCATTACCCCGTACTACGACGCCAACCGCTTCATCGATTACGAGTCGCTCGCCTACGGCAATCGCCCGGTGAACAGCGACGCGTCGCTCAGCGTGAGCGGTGGTACGCAGGACACGCGTTATTTCGTGTCGCTCAGCCGGCGTAACGAGGAAGGCATCGTTGCCAACACCTTCGCGCGCAAGACGAGCGCCCGCATCAACCTCGATCAGCGCCTGAATTCGCGCATCAACCTGCAGGTCGGCAACGAGATCCTGAACAACGTCAGCGATCGTGGCCTCTTCGGCAACGACAACGCCGGCAACTCGATCGCCTACACGCTCACGAAGATTCCGGCGTTCCTCGATCTGCGCCGCCGCGATGACGGTACCTGGCCGGTCAATCCGTTCTATCCGTCGAATCCGCTGCAAACGATCGATCAGTTCGAGAACGGCGAATCGGTGTGGCGCAACATCACGACGTCGCGTCTCACCGCGGACATCCTGACCGGTGAAGCGAACACCCTGCAGTTCATTGCGTTCGGCGGTGTCGACCTGCTCAACCAGAGCAACCTGATCTATTCGCCGCCGACGCTCCAGTTCGAGCCGGTGGACGGACTTCCCGGCACGTCGGCGAACTCGAAGACCACGAACCTGCAGCGCAACATCAACCTCAATCTCGTGCACGGCTGGACCCCCAGCTCGTCGTTCAAGATCACCTCGCAGGTTGGTACGCAGTTCGAAGACCGCGTCCTCAACCAAACGCGTGCCTCCGCGCAGAACCTGCTCGGCGGGCTGGAAGTCGTGACCTCGGGTACGGTGCGCGACATCGACGAGTCGCGACTCGAAGTGCAGGACTTCGGTATCTTCGCGCAGACAGAAGCGCTGTGGCGCGAGAAGCTGCTCTTCACCGTCGGCGCCCGCGCCGACCGCAGCTCGAACAACGGCGATCCGGCGAAGTTCTTCCTCTTCCCGAAGGCCGCAACGTCGTACCGCTTCCCGAATCTCAAGCCGGGACTCGTGGATGAGGCCAAGGTGCGCGTCGCCTACGGCGAGACGGGCAATCAGCCGCTCTACGGCCAGAAATTCACGAACCTCGACCTCTCGAGTGTCGGTGGACTCGGCGCGTTCCGCGTTGGCTCGGTCCGCGCCTCGTCGGATCTGCGCCCGGAACGGCAGCGCGAATTCGAAGCGGGCATCGACCTCAACATCCTGAAGAACCGCGCGACGGTCTCCGCCACGCACTTCCGTCGCAACATCTCCGACCTGCTCATCACACGCACGCTGGCCCCGACCACCGGCTTCTCCAGCGAAACGTCGAATGGCGCCGAGATGCAGGTGACCGGCTCGGAAGTCTCGGTGAACGCGTTCCCGATCCAGACGCCGACGTGGGGGTGGACGTCGCGCGTCAACTGGGGCATGAACCGCTCGAAGGTCACCAACCTGCCGGTGCCGGCGTTCCTCCTCGGTTCGCCGCAGGTGGGCGCGGTGCGCATCGAGCAGGGCAAGTCAGCCACGCAGCTCATCGGCAACGACACCCTCCCGCAGGCGGGTGGCCGTGTGGTCGTGCCGGTGCTGATGGGTGACGGCAATCCGAACTGGACCGGCGGTTGGAGCAATGAAGTACGCTTCAAGCGCCTGTCGCTGTATGCCCTCGTGGATCGCCAGTCAGGCGGCATGCTCGCGAACGGAACATGGCGTCACTACGATCTGGGGCAGAACTCGCGCGATTACGACGAACTCGATGCGCTCGGTCGCAAGGTGGGTGAAGTGCGCCGCACGAGCTACCTGCAGGTCACGCGCATCTACTATCAGGATGCCTCGTACACGAAGCTCCGCGAACTCACGCTGACTTATGACATTCCGCAAGCGCTGGTCAGCCGCCTGTGGTCAGGCGCCAGTGGCGCACGCCTCGCGCTGAGCGGCCGCAATCTCTACTGGTGGACGCAGTTCCGCGGCGGCGATCCGGAAGCGCAGAACTTCGGTGGTGGCGGAGCGCCAGACGCCATTCAGCGCAACCGCGAATTGGCCGCCTATCCCGCCAGCCGCAGCTTCTGGCTCAACTTCAGCGTGGACTTCTGACCATGACCGCACTCCGTCATCGCGGATTCCGCCTGCTGATCGGCATCGCGGCCGCAACGTTCATCGGCGCCTGTCAGGCTGCTGATATCGCCAACTTCAACAGCCCCAGCACCTCGCAGCTCGAGAACGCGCCGAACGCCGCGACCGTGAACACCACGGTGGCCGGCATGCTGGCGGGTTCGCGCGGCAGCGCCGGCACCTGGGCCAGCACCCTCGGCATCCTCGGCCGCGAGATCATGAATCTCGACGGCGCGGAGCCGCGCAACGTGCTAGGGTTTCTCATTGGTCCGCTCGAGCCGGGTGGCTTCGGCACCGACATGGCATGGACCAACACGTATCGCAATCTGCGCACTGGCTACACGATCCTCGATGTCGTGGACAAGGTCCCCGACTACTCGGCGGCACAGCGTGCCGGCGTGAAGGGCTTCGTGAAGACCTTCATGGCGCACGAGTATTTGAATCAGCTCCGCATTCGTGACACCTTCGGCCTCGTCTTCGAGGTACCGAAGGATCCCACGAAGCAGGGCGCCTTCGTCACGCGCGACGAGGCGTACACGAAGATCGCGGCGCTGTACGACGAGGCGAAGGTGGATCTCGCCGCCGCCGGCACGGCGTTCCCGTTTGCGCTCACCACCGGATTTACCGGGTTCAACACGCCGGCCAACTTCCTCCGGGTGAATCGGGCGCTCAAGGCGCGGCTCGAGATCTATCGGGGACGGTGGAGTGACGCGTTGGCCGCGCTCAACGAGTCGTTCATCAACACCGCGTCGCCGTCGGCGACCACGATGCAGACGGGCGTCTTTCATGTCTTCAGCACGGCATCGGGTGACGCCACGAACGGACTCTTCGATCCCGCACCGCGCGCGATCGTGGCCGTGCCGGAATTCCTCACCGAGGCACGATCTCGCGCCGATGGCTCGCGTGACCTGCGCGCCAGCTCGAAGGCGGTGGTGGGCTCGGTGAACCTTGCCACGCAGGGGATCAGCTCGAACGTGCGGCCGACGGTGTATCCGACGAACGTCACCCCGATTCCGATCATCCGGAACGAAGAGCTGATTCTGATGCGCGCGGAGGCGCATCTCGGCATGGGGAATCGGGCGGCAGCAATCGCTGACCTGAACGTCGTGCGGACCACGAGCGGTGGCCTGCCGGCGCTCGCGTCGGATTTCAGCGGCGATCTGATCACCGAGATCCTATATGACCGTCGCTACTCCCTCTTCTTCGAGTACGGCCACCGCTGGGTGGACGCGCGACGCTATAATCGTCTCGGCGAGCTGCGGAAGCAGTTGCCGTCGCACAAGGTGTTCTCGCTGGTGCCGATTCCGGTCGATGAATGCAACCAGCGGACGGCCAGTCTCCCGAAGGGGTGTGTGAACGTCCTCGGGAACTGATTGGCCCCTGATGAGAGAAGGTGGACGCCCCGGATGGCCTTGCTATCCGGGGCGTCGGCTTTTCCAGTATTGCCGAAGCGCCTCAGACACGCATGATTGGTTCATGATTCGCTTTCTCGTTCTGGCCGTCACCCTCCTCGTCGCCTGTAGAGCGCCGCGTTCTCGGGTCGAGTCGAGACCTTCTGGCGCGATACCGTCTGGCGCGACCACGCCGGCGACCGTGCTCATCTCGTTTGACGGCTTCCGCGCCGATTATCTCGAACGTCCCGGTGCCGTGCATCTGCGTGCGCTGGCCGCGCGAGGAGCACACGCGGAACGCCTGATTCCGAGTTTTCCCAGCAAGACGTTTCCCAACCACTACACGCTGGTCACGGGACTCTATCCGGAACATCACGGCATCGTCGCCAACACCATGCGCGATGCGATGATCCCCGAGCGCTTCACTATTGGTGACACGATCGTCGCGCGGAATCCGCAGTGGTGGGGCGGTGAGCCGATCTGGAATACGGCAGAACGACAGGGCGTCCGCACTGCCACGTTTTTCTGGCCTGGAAGTGATTACGAAATCGGCGGTCGCCGTCCGTCATTCTATCGCCCCTATGACGGGCGCATTCCCGACAGCACGCGTGTTGATCAACTACTGCAGTGGTTGGATCTTCCAGCCGATCAGGCGCCACGTTTTCTCACCGCATACTTCAGCACCACGGACGACGCGGGGCATGATCATGGACCCGCCTCGCCCCAGGTGGACGCCGCCATCACGCATCTCGACACACTGCTCGCGCGACTCGAGCGGGGATTGGCGGCCCGAGGGCTCACCGATCGCGTGAATCTCGTGCTCGTGTCCGATCACGGCATGACGCCGATCGACAGCGCGCGACGGATCTATCTGGACGATTATCTCGATCTCTCGCAGGTGGAGGTCGTCGACTGGATGCCGGTGACGGCGCTCGTCCCCCAACCAGGGCGCGAGGAGGCCGTGTACGGCGCGCTCCGTGGCGCGCATCCGCACCTCACGCTGTTTCGACGCGACAGTGTGCCCGAGCGCTTCCACTATCGCACGCATCCGCGCATTCCCCCGCTCGTACTGTTGGCGGACGATGGCTGGACCATCACGAGTCGCGATCGCGCACGGCGTCTGCCGCCGCCCAGGGGCGGCACGCACGGCTATGATCCTGCGCTGCCCTCGATGGGGGCCCTGTTCATCGCCGCCGGACCGGACATCATGCCGGGGACGCGTCTCTCGCCCATCGAGAACGTGCACGTCTACGAACTGCTCGCGCACCTGCTGCGCGTGACACCGGCGCCGAACGACGGCACCCTCGCGCCCTTCGCCCCGATTATTCGGTCGGGGACGACGGCTCGATAGGACGACCGTTGAGATCCGAAATCAGCACCCACACCGTGCGCGTTCGACGCGTGTAGAGCAAGCGCACGGTCACATCGCGCGGGTTTTGCTTGAAGGCAAAATGGAAGTGGAAACTCGTGTCGAGTGATTCACGAATCACCCCTTCCTTAAAGCGCCCGTAGAACTCCTGCACCCGCGTGCACGGGGCGATCTCCGTGAAGAATTGCTTGCCGATGGCATCCTGCTTGGCGATCGAGGCCAACCGGGATTCCACGGCGTTGTAATTCAGGATGCGCCCCGCGGCATCGAGCTGGATCAGACCGTACGGCAAACGGTCCAGCTCTTCCGGAGTCATGCGATCGACGTGGTCGAGCACATCGTCGATCGTTTGCGGCGGGCGATTCGGCATGGGGACGGTCAGAGGCATGCGGCGCTCGGTCTTCAGAGCGTCGAATCAGGAGGATAATGCGGGGACCAAAAGCCGGGAGGGGAAGCCCTGTCGTCCCCAGACTTTCGGTATATATTCGGTAATCCGATGTACGTCGAACTCCACGCCCATTCGGCCCTGTCGCTCCTCGACGGGGCCTCGTCGCCGGAGACGTTGGCGCAGCGGGCGGCCGAGCTGGGCTACCCGGCGCTGGCGCTCACGGACCATGACGAGATGGGGGGCGTCGTCCGATTCGGCATGGCCTGTGCCACCGTCGGGATCGGCGGCATCCTGGGGGCCGAGCTCACGGTGCGCATGCCCCAGCTCGACGGGCGTGGTGGCGACCGGCGGACGCATCTGGTCCTCCTCGCCGAAACGCGCGAAGGCTACCGCAACATCGCCGCGCTCATCACCCGCGCGCGCATGGACAGCCCACGGGGCCACCCCAGCGTGCCGTGGGCGCTGGTCACGCGACACACTGCGGGCGTCACCGCCCTGACCGGCTGCCCGCAGGGGTGGATCCCGCAACTGCTCGCCGAAGGGGCCCGCGATCAGGCGTGGACGGCGGCGGTCGAATTGCGCGACGTGTTCGGTGACCATCTCGCCATCGAGTGCTGGGATCACCGACTGCCGGAGGAGCGCGTCCTTGTCCGGCAGCTCCGCCCACTCGCCGCACGCCTTGGTGTTCCGTGGGTCGTCACGAACGATGTGCATTACGCGACCCCCGACGCGCGCCTCGTGCACGACGTCCTGACCACGCTGCGCCACGCGCGCACACTCGACACCATGGGCACGCGCCTGCGCCCGAACGCCGAATGGGCGCTGAAGGATCCGCGCCAGGTGCTACGACGGTGGCGCGGCGCCGAAGAGGGGGTACACGCCACACTCGCCATCGCCGAGCGGTGTGCGTTTCGTCTGGAGCAGCTCAAGCCGAGCATGCCGGCGTTCCCGCTGCCGCCGGGTGTCACCGCCGACGAATATCTCGCCCGCCTCGTCGAGCAGGGCGCCTACGAACGATGGGGCGACGCGCGCACCCCAAAGCATGACCGCCAGCTCGCGCACGAGCTCGGCATGATCCGCACCCTCGATCTCGCCGGCTACTTCCTGATTGTCTGGGACATCGTGCGTTTCGCGCGACGCGAAGGCATTCTCTGCCAAGGCCGTGGCTCTGCCGCCAACTCCGCCGTCTGCTACTGCCTCGGCATCACGGCGATCGATCCGATCCGCATGGAGCTGCTCTTCGAGCGGTTTCTCAGCGAAGAGCGCCGCGAGCCCCCCGATATCGACATCGACTTCGCGCACCGCGACCGCGAGCGGGTACTGCAGTACGTGTACAATCGCTACGGCCGCGAGCATGCCGCGATGGTGTGCGAACAGATCACCTGGCGCGGACGCAGTGCCGTGCGTGATGCCGCGCGCGTGTTGGGATTCAGCCCCGAACAGGGAGATGCCCTCGCCGGACAGAGTGATTCCCGATCACGCGCGGCGGCCGCCGCCGATACCCTCCCGATCGAAGCCGCCGGGCTCGACCCCGCCGACGTGCGCGTGCAGCAGCTCACGCGCGTCATGGCAGGGCTCGATCAGCTCCCACGCCATCGCTCCATTCACGTGGGTGGCTTCGTGCTCACCGAGGAGCCCCTTGGCTCAATCGTGCCACTCGAACCGGCCTCGATGCCGGGGCGCACGGTCATGCAATGGGAGAAGGATGATCTCGATCCCGTCGGCCTGGTGAAGATCGACCTGCTCGGCCTCGGCATGCTCACCGTCGTGCAGGACTGCCTGCTGTACATCCGGCATACGCGTAACGTCACGGTCGATCTCGGGCAGCTCGACATGAGTGATCCGGTGGTGTACGACGCGATGTGTCGTGCCGATACGGTGGGCGTATTTCAGATCGAAAGCCGCGCGCAGATGAATACGCTGCCACGACTCAAGCCGCGCTGCTTCTACGATCTCGTCGTGGAAGTCGCGCTGATTCGTCCGGGGCCGATCCAGGGCGAGATGGTGCATCCCTATCTGCGGCGGCGCGCTGGGCTCGAGCCCATCACCTATCCGCATCCGTCGCTGGAACCGGTGCTGCGTCGCACGCTCGGCATTCCCCTCTTTCAGGAGCAGGGCATGCAGGTCGCGATCAGCGCCGCCGGTTTCACGCCGGGGCAAGCCGATACGCTGCGTCGTGCCATGGGACACAAGCGCTCGCGCGAACGGATGGCGTCGATCTGCGAGGAACTCATCGCCGGCATGGCGCGCAACGGCATCCCCGAGGAGACGGGACGCCGCATTTACAACCAGATCAACGCCTTTGCCGATTACGGTTTCCCTGAGAGTCATGCCGCGAGCTTCGCACTCATCGTGTATGCCACCGCGTGGCTTCGGCACTACTACGCGCCAGAGTATCTGTGTGCGATCCTCAATGCGCAGCCGATGGGGTTCTACTCCCCGGGCACGCTGATTGAGGACGCGAAGCGGCACGGCGTGGAGGTGCGGCCGATCGATCTGCGTGTCAGTGGATGGGATCACGCGCTTGAGTTGGCGGATGGGCGCACCTTGCAGGCGCACGACGGGACCGTGCGGTGGCTCGCTCGCGCATCCGCATCTGCATCTGCATCCGCATCCGCTAACACATCTGGCGACGCACCGCGCACCGGACGCTTGGCCGTTCGCCTTGGCGTACGCCTCGTGCGGGGGCTGGGAGCGCGAGCCCGCCGTGCGCTGGAGCAGGCACTACGCGCTGGGCCCTTTGCCAGCATCGAAGATGCCGTACGTCGCGCGCCCCTCGATCGCCCCAGCTGGCGGGCCTTGGCAGAAGCCGGCGCCTTCGACGGTTTCTTCGACACGCTCCCTGCCGAGGAGCGACGCCGCCGCGCGCTCTGGGAGGTCATGGCAGCAATCCGCGGCCCCGCGCTCCCGCTGGCACCAGCACAGGCGTCCGTGACGCCATCCGCCCTGCCCGTGCTGACGCCACTCGAACTCACCGAAGCGGACTTCCGCATGACGGGGCTTTCACTGGCCGGTCACCCCATGCGCCACGTGCGCCCGCATCTCACACAGAATGGTGTGATGACCGCCGAGGAAGCGCGGACGATCGGGCAAGACGGACAGCGGGTGGCTGTCGCAGGGCTCGTGATCTGCCGGCAACGCCCCGGCACCGCCAAGGGCTTCGTCTTTCTCACCCTCGAAGACGAAACGGGGATGATCAACATCGTCGTCACCCCGGACCGATTCGAGACGCATCGGCAGCTGATCACCACCAGCCCCCTGCTCCTCATACGCGGCACACTCCAGGTGGAGCAGCAGGTCGTGAATGTCCGCGCCCGCCAGTTCCGGGCGCTTCCGCTCGGCGCCGGCGAACAGTTCGTCAGGAGCTATGATTATCGGTAATGACACGCCTCCTTCTGCTTCTGACCCTGACGCTGGCGACGGTCGTGCCGGCCGATACCCTGCCGGCGCAACGTGCCACATTCCTTCGCGTCGACGTCCCAGCCGGCGCCCTCTGGCTCAAGGGCAACACGCATACGCACACCACCAACTCCGACGGCGATACGCCACCGGAACAGGTGGCCCAATGGTACAAGCGCCACAAGTACGATTGGCTGGTGCTCTCGGATCACAACGTTTTCACCGATCCGCGCACGCTCGCGTCACTGGTGGATTCGACGTTCCTGCTGATCCCGGGTGAAGAAGTCACGACCGCCTTCAAGAGCGCCCAGGTGCACGTCAACGCGCTCGACATCACGCGCGTCATTGCCGCCCCGAAGGACACGTCGCTCCTGACCACCGTGCAGGCGACGATCGACGCGATCCGGGCCGAACGCGCCATTCCGCACATCAATCATCCGAATTTCCGCTGGAGCATCGACACCACGGTGCTGTGGCGGATGAAGAACGATCGTCTCATCGAGATTCACAACGGGCATCCCCTCGTGCACAACGAAGGGGGTGGAGAATCGGCGGGGTTGGAGGAGGCCTGGGATGCCCTCCTCACGCGCGGAAAGAAGATCTACGGCATTTCCGTGGATGACGCGCACCACTTCCAGGGGGAGTTCGCGTCAGATCGCGCCAACCCCGGACGCGGCTGGGTCGTCGTGCGCACGCCGCGCCGCGAGGGACGCGCCATCGTGGAGGCACTGGACGCGGGGCAGTTCTACGCCAGCAGCGGCCCGGTCCTCGATGACATCACGGTCACCGATGCCACCCTGTCACTGCGGATCCGCCGCGACGGGGATTTCAAATACACGACCCAGTTCATCGGCGACAACGGCCGCATCTTGGCGGTGGACCGGACTCTCACCCCGTCGTATACCCTGACCGGGAACGAGACCTACGTGCGGGCCCGTGTGATCGACTCGGGCGGCCGGGTTGCCTGGGTCCAACCGGTGTTCACCACCCGATTCGTGGAACGGGCGCGCTAAGACGCCCTGGCACCCTCAACAGGCGGCGGTCCGGGGCGTATTTCTGATGCACCCGGACGCGCCGATGCCTCCGGGTCCCGACTACCCCCGGAGGATGCAGGACATGACGTCTCCCTGGCGCCATCTCGGCCGAGCCGCCCGCGCGGCCACCGGATCGCTGCTGCTCATCGCCCCGACGCTCGGCGCTCCCGCGCTCGGCGCCCAGTCGGCCGCACCAGCGCGCACGAACACCGCCAACTGGACGCTCGCCAACCGGTTCAGTGCCGCCGCGCTGCGCAACATCACGTACACCTTCGGCGTCCAGCCACGCTTCCTCGGCAAGACCGATTCGGCGTACTACGTGTTCAAGGACAGCAAAGGCGTCCGAATCATGCTGTACGTGCCATCCCCCACCGGGGGCACGAAGAAGCCACTGGTCGATCCGGACAAGCTCGCCGAGCAGCTCACGTTGCTCAGCAAGAAGCCGTATGACGCCACGAACCTGCCGATTACCACGATCACCTTCCTGAAGAATCACAAGGCGTTCCGGTTCAACGTCGACACCACGCGCTACGAGTGGTCGCTGACGACCGAAACGCTCAAGTCGCTCGGCAAGGTGCAGCGCGGCGCGACGCCGCCGGATGACGAAGAGCGCGACACGCAGGGCGGCGGCGGTCAGGGCGGATTCGGCGGCGGCAATGGCCGCGAGTTCCGCAACTTCTCGCCGGACAGCACGGTGTTCGTCTTCGCGCGCAACCACAATCTGTTCCTCGTGGACGTCAAGAAGGGCGACACCACGCAGATCAGCAAGGACGGCGTCGAGGACTATTCGTTCGGCGCGCGCGATACGACGGAGAACCGGCGTCAGCTCAATGCGCTGAGCGGTGGCGGCGGCCAGCAGAATGACGGCGATGGCGACGACCAGGACGACGCCAACAACCGCGACATGCGTGTGCGGCCGAATGTCATCTGGTCGCCGGACTCCAAGTCCTTTGCCTTCATCCGTCGCGATCAGCGTAAGGTGAAGGAGCTCTATCTGGTAAACGTGCTCGCCAATCCGCGTCCGGTGCTGCTGCACTACAAGTACACGATGCCGGGCGAGGAGAACGTCACGCAGAACGAACTGTGGGTGTATCGTCGCGGCGACGCGGCGATCAAGCCGATCAGCGTGCGCAAGTGGAAGGACCAGTCGCTGCAGGACGTGCATTGGCCACTCAACGGCGACAAGCTGCGTCTCGTGCGCCGCGATCGTCCGCAGCGTGCCGTCGACTTCATCGAAATCGACGTCGCCAGCGGCGCAATCAAGACGCTACTGACCGATGCCATCGAGGGCGCGGCGATTGAGCCCAAGCCGGTGCGCTACCTCAAGAAGGGCGGCGACTTCCTCTGGTGGTCACAGAAGACCGTCGGGGGGATGTTCTACGCCTACGGCTTCGACGGCGGCGAGAAGCGGCCGCTCACCACCGGCCAGTGGAATGCCAACAGCATCGTCAAGATCGACTCCGTCACGCAGCAGGTGTGGCTGTCGGGCCAGGGACGCGAACCCGGGGAGCAGCTCTACCAGACGCACCTCTACCGCGTGAACGGCGACGGCACCGGCTTCACGCTG
>JBDKIJ010000396.1:0-4228 GCA_039797155.1 Gemmatimonadota bacterium
CTGCCATCTACGCGCAGCGTAAGGCTTCCCATCTCACCCAGTCCGAAGGTCTTGGCGACACCGAGGCTTGCGGTGAAATCCGGCACGCGTTCGAACTCGAAGTCGTCGCCGATCAGGGTGATGCCGGTGTCGATGTCGTCATAGCCCGCGTCGAGCCAGGAGAGGCTTGACTCGATCAACCAGCCGTCGGCAGGCACGGCTTGAACTTCGAGTTCCACCCCGTCGATGCCCGCGGCGCCGATGTTCTGGGTGACCGGTGCCACGCTGTTGAACACCTGCACCTGCAGATCGTCGTATTCGGTGCGGAACACGGCGCCGTTCAGGCGCACGCGACCGTCGAGCAGGGTCGACTTCAGACCGGCCTCATAGACCTGAACGAATTCCGGGTCATAGGTTGGAATGAGATCAATGTCCGGGGTGCCCGGCGGCGCCGTGAATCCGGCGACGATGGGCGGGAACACGCGCTGGGTGAAACCGCCGGACTTGAAGCCTTCGGAGTAGCTGGCATAGACCATGACGGAGTCAGTCAGATCGTAGGACAGGGTCGCCATCGGCGTCGTTTCCTCGATTTCCACCTGCTTCTCGAGAAGCGGCAGAATGCGCTCGCCCGCCTGAAGGAACGGCGCATCGAGTGCGGCGAGCGGATTTCCCGCCGGCACGACGGTGCTGATCCCGGCGAAGTAGTTCTGGAAGATGATCTGATCCGGCTTGAACGACTTGTCCTCCTCGGTGTAGCGCAGACCGAGCGTGAGGTGCAGGCGATCGGTCAGATCGTAGGTACCCTGCGCAAAGAGCGCCCACGATTCGTTGTCGAAATCGCCGCCCGAGCGGAAGTTCGATACGGTGAAATCGAGAATGTTGGCGTTGTCGCCCTGCTCGCTGAACCAGTACGCGCCGAGGATCCAGTTGAGCCGATCCTGGCTGCCGAGCAGCTGGAATTCCTGCGTGAACTGGTCCTGGTCGAGTTCGTCGTAGAACTGGGAGATGCGATGCGGCGAATGATCGCCGTCGCGGGCAAATTCCGCTTCCAGGAAGCGCGCTGCCGAAATTGACTTCAACGTGAGCGTCTCATTGATATCCCAGCTGAGCGTGAGCGCGGTCCCGTAGAGATCGCTCTGGGAGAACGCCGGCGCGGTGCCGCCATCGCGCCCGTCGGCGCCAATGTACCGGCTGTCGTAGCAGTTCGGTGCGCCAGGGTTCGAGGTGACGCCCTGGCCGGCGGTGTTGGTGGCGGCACACGGTACGCCGGGCGCGGTCGCGCCCGCGGTCACGTTGTGGATGAACGCCATCGGCGGTGGCGGCGCCAGCACGACCCCCTGCAGCTGGCTGAGATCAGTGAAGTCGATGCCCACCAGTTCGAGGGCGGGGCCGTTCTCGCGGTCCGCGCTGAGGTCGATGCTGAGATCGGCGCGAAAGTCGGCACTCGGCTCCCACGCGATCGCGAGGCGTCCCGCGGTGGTGTCGTCGTCGCCGAGATCGGTGTTGTCGGTTCGCACCACGTAGCCGTCCTGCATCAGCCGTGCGCCGGACAGGCGGATGGCGAGGGTGTCGGAGACCGGCAGGTGGGTGGCGCCCTGCACGCGCAGCAGGTCGTCGTTGCCGGCTGTCACCGCCACCGAGCCGCCGGCTTCACCGCCAGGCTCGGGCTTGACCGTCGTGACGGAGATCGCGCCGCCAATGGTATTGCGACCAAACAACGTTCCCTGCGGACCGCGCAGCACCTCGAGACGTTCGACGTCGATGATGTCGAGAATGGCGCCAACGGAGCGCGCCACGTAGACGCCGTCCACGTACAGGCCGACGCCGGGCTCCGTGGTGGGCAGGAATTCCTTCTGGCCGATACCGCGCAGATAGATCGCGGCCGAATTCCCGGCGCCGCCGAAGCTCGGGTTGTTACCGAGCGTCAGGCTCGGGACGAAGCGCGAAATCTCGTCGAGACGGGTCACACCCCGCTCTTCCAGCGCCATGCCCGTGTAGGCTGAAATCGCGATCGGCGCGTCCTGAAGACCTTCTTCGCGCATGCGCGCGGTGACGACGATTTCTTCGATCACCCCCGCGTTCGCAGGGGCCGCTTGTACGGGGTTCGTCAGTAGTGCGAGCAGGGCGCCGCCAAGAGCCAGCGCGGCGCCGCGTCGCAGCGTGGCGGCCCGGGTCCTCGGATTTCTCATCGGTGTTTCCTTATGTTGGAGCCGTTAGTCAGTCTGTTTGATCGCGAAGCCGTCGACCGCGGCCCGAGGCCGCGGCGGGAGTTAATGTGTTGGCTTGTCAGTGTGAGCACGCGGCGATTCAGGCGATCTCAGGGACGGTGCTCAACGCCGCTGCGAGCGCTTCGTCGGACAGCGCGTGATCCTGCATCTCGCCGCGCAGATAGCGCTCGTACGCCGCGAGGTCGAGATGCCCGTGACCGCAGAGCGCGGTGAGGATGACTTTGGGCTCGCCGCTTGCCTTGCACGCGAGCGCCTCGCGCACCGCGGCCGCGATCGCGTGAGTCGGCTCGGGCGCGGGCACAATACCTTCGCTGCGTGCGAACTGGATGGCGCGGGCGAAGCACTCGCTCTGGGGAATGGCGATCGCTTCCACCAGACCCAGCTCATAAACATGCGACACCAGTGGCGCCATGCCGTGGTAGCGCAGGCCGCCCGCGTGGATCGGCTCTGGAATGAAGTCGTGTCCCAGCGTGTGCATCTTCATGAGTGGGGTGAGCCCGGCGGTATCACCAAAGTCGTAGCGGTACTGACCGCGGGTGAGACTCGGGCAGGCACTCGGCTCGACGCAGCGGATCACCGGGTTCATGCGCCCCGCAAGCTTTTCCCGCAGGAACGGGAACGCGAGCCCGCCGAAGTTCGAGCCGCCGCCGGTGCAGCCGACGAGGACGTCCGGGGTCTCGCCGATCTTCGCGAGCTGGAGCAGCGCTTCTTCGCCGATCACGGTCTGATGCAACAGCACGTGGTTCAGCACGCTGCCCAGCGCGTAGCGCGTGGCCGGGTCGGAAACAGCCTGGATGACCGCTTCGGAGATCGCGATGCCCAGCGAGCCGGGGTGGTCCGGATTCTGTGCAAGGAGCGAGCGTCCGAATTCGGTTTCCATGGAAGGGCTGGAGTGCACCTTGCCACCCCAGATCTCCATCATGGTGCGACGGTAGGGTTTGGCGCGATAAGACGCTGCCACCTGCCAGATTTCGCATTCAAGCCCGAACTGCGAACAGGCGAACGCCAGTGAACTGCCCCACTGACCTGCCCCGGTTTCGGTGGTCAGTTTGCGAATGCCTTCCTGCGCGTTGTACCAGACCTGGGGCACCGCGGTGTTCGGCTTGTGCGAGCCGGCTGGGCTCACACCCTCGTACTTGTAGTAGATGCGCGCCGGCGTATCGAGCAGCTTCTCCAGTCGATGCGCGCGAAACAGGGGGCTGGGGCGCCACAGGCGATAGACGTCGAGCACGGCGCCGGGAATGTCGATATAGCGCTCGGTGCTCATCTCCTGTTCGATCAGCGCGCGCGGAAACAGGGGGGCGAAATCCTCGGCCTGCGCGGGCTTGAACGTGCCCGGGTGCAACGGCGGTGGTGGCGGCGCGGGCAGGTCGGCGACGATGTTGTACCACCGCGTCGGCATCTCGCTTTCGTCGAGCAGTATCTTGGTGTTTGGCGTCATGAGTGGCTCCTCGGCAGATGTGCTCGGGGCGAATGCAGGCCCGCGCGGTCACGAGCGGCGGCGCGGGATGATAGGTGCACGCACATGAAAACAGAAGCAGGGGCCTTGTGCGGGCGGTGGCTGCGTGCCCCCTGCTCACGACATAATGCGGCGGGGGATGGCGTTCGGGGAGAGTGCATGTCAGGCGAACGGGCGAGGCAACAGGAGCGTTGCCGGTTTCAGGGCCGCGTGCGCTCGCACGTGTGGTGGCTGGCCACGCTGTTCGCCTGTCTGGTGTCGGGGCCGGCTTTCGCGGACGAGATGGTCGGACCCATCGCGCTGCTCGAGGAACTGGACGGCATCCCGGTCAATCGCATCAATGTGGAAACACGTGCGCATGAAGCGGTTGGCATTGTCGTGGATGGACATGTTGACGAAGCCGTATGGGCGTCGCTTCCCACCTACGACAACATGCTCGTGGCCGTTCCCGCCCGTGGAACTCCCGGCCGCTACTCGACCCACGTGCGTTTTCTCGCAACCGAGCAGGGGCTCTATGTGAGCGCGGTCATGGAGCAGCCGCCGGACACCTTTGTCGTGCGGC
>JBDKIJ010000397.1:0-2776 GCA_039797155.1 Gemmatimonadota bacterium
GGTTGGGGGCGCATTTCTAGGAGTGGTGATTGCTCCATCCCCACCCTTTCGCGCCCTGAGTCATGCGTCACGTCCTGCTTCGAGCCCCGTCGCGCCTCCGTTACCAACACCTCTTCCGTCCTCTCCCGGTGCTGCTGCTTGGCGCCTTCGTGCTCACCACGCTGGTGCGGCCGTCGGCGCTGACGGCGCAGCCCCGCAAGGTCTACATCTCGGTCGACCTCGAGGGGATCAGCGGCATCAATGGTGATGATCAGACGGCCGCCGGTCGCCCCGAGTACGCCCGCGCCCGGAAGCTGATGGCGGAAGACGCCAACGCGGCGATTCGCGGTGCCTTCGAAGGTGGCGCAACCGAAGTGATCGTGAACGACTCGCACGGCGGGCAGCGGAATCTCCTCCCGGAGGATCTCGATCCCCGTGTGCGGCTCATCAGCCATAGCTTCAAGCGCTACGGCATGATGGAGGGACTCGACTCCACTTTCGACGCCGTGTTGTTCGTCGGCTATCACGCGAAGGCCGGTTCGCCTCGCGGGGTGTTTGCGCACACCGGGTCGGGCGTGCTGCGCGACCTTCGCATCAACGGCCAGTCGGTAGGTGAAGGGGGAATGAACGCATGGATGGCGAAGTGGTTCGGCGTACCGGTGGTGCTGGTCACCGGTGATGACGTCGCAATCGCCGAACAGCGTGAAACCGTGCCCGCGGTGCGCGGCGTGGTGGTGAAGCGCGCCATCAACTCACGCGCGGTGGAGCTGCGACCTCTGGTGGAGACGCGTCGGGAGATCCAGGAGGCGGCGAAGGCTGCCGTGGCCGGTGCGCGCCGGACGCCCCCTGAGCGCACTGGTCCTTTCACGGTGCGAATGGAGCTGCGTGACCCGACCATTCCCGAGGTGGCGTCAGCGTTTCAGGAAGTGAAATTGGTGAATCCCACCACGGTCGAATTCACCCGGGCCAGCATGCCGGAAGCCTATCGGCTGATCCGCGTGATCTATCGCTTCATCAATACGGATTGAAATACGGATTGAAAGACTGATTGATCTCGTTTCCTCGTTCCCCATTCGGAGTATTCATGCGTCGATCCATCGTTCCGCTGCTTCCCGCGGTATTCCTCACCCTTGCGGCGACATCAACCGCCGAGTCGCAGCAGGCGGCATCGGTCTATAAGGCCGGCGCGCTGACTCCGCAGCAGGAGTTCGCGCGCGGGATCTACAAGGAGCTGGTAGAGATCAACACCGGCGTCGAGACGGGCAACATCACGACGGCGGCACTTGCCATGGCGGCCCGCTTCAAGGCGGCAGGCATTCCAGAGGCCGACATCTTTGTTGGCGGTCCACGTCCTGAAAAGCACAATGTCGTGGCGCGGATCCGCGGGACGGGCGGGGCCGCGGCCGGGAAGCCAATCCTGCTGCTGGCGCACATCGACGTGGTGGAGGCGCTCAAGGCGGACTGGTCGCCGGATCTCGATCCGTTCGTGTTCACGGAGCGGGACGGGTACTACTACGGCCGTGGGACGGCGGACGACAAGGCGATGGCCGCGATCTATGTGGCCAATGTGTTCCGTTTGAAGCAGGAAGGATATGTCCCCGATCGCGACATCATCATTGCGCTCACCGCCGACGAGGAAAGCGGCCCGGCGAACGGCGTCGACTGGCTGCTCAAGAACCATCGCGCACTGGTCGATGCCGAGCTGGTGATCAATGAAGGGGGCGGCGGTACGCTGCGGAACGGCAAGCCGCTCTTCAACAGCATCCAGGCGGCAGAGAAGATCACGACGAACTTCACCCTGCGCGTGACCAACAAGGGCGGGCACTCTTCGGTGCCGCGCGATGACAATGCCATTACTGCCCTGGCTGATGCGCTGGCCAAGGTGGGGCGCTACAAGTTCACGGTGAAGCTCAATGAGGTGACGCGCGCCTTCTTCTCGAAGACGGCCGACGTCGAAGAGCCGACGATGGGGCGGGCGATGAAAGCGCTGGTCGCCAATCCAGCAGATAGGTCGGCGATCGCGGTCGTGGCGGCGGACCCGAAGTACAACGCGATGCTGCGCACGACCTGCGTGGCGACTGAGTTGAAAGGCGGCCATGCCACGAATGCGCTCCCGCAGCTGGCCGAAGCCAATGTGAACTGCCGGATCGACCCGGATGAATCGGCGACGAGCGTACAGGCCGAGCTGCAGAAGGCGATCGGAGATACGACCGTCCAGGTGCTGATCCGCTCGCAGCGTCCCTCCACGCCGGCGTCACCCCTACGCGCCGACGTGGTGGATCAGGTCACGCGCATTACGAAGGACATGTGGGGGGCGATGCCGATCATCCCGACGATGAGCACGGGCGCGACGGACTCCCGCTTCTTCCGCGCGCTCGGGGTACCCGCCTTCGGCGTGTCGGGGCTGTTCAGTGATCCCTCCGTCGACGCGCGTGCCCACGGCCGCGACGAACGGATGGCGATCAAGTCGTTCTTTGAAGGGCAGGAGTTCCTGTATCGGCTGACGAAGGCGTTGGCGACGCGGCCTGCCGTTCAGTAACAAGAGCCTGCAGTCGCGGGAAAAGCAGCGGGCGGTGGGGAAGATTCTCTTTCTCCACCGCCCGCTGTTTCATCGCACGGTGTGCGCTACGGGACGATCCTTGCGGCGCCCGGCGTGATGATGTGCGGTGAGCCCTTCAGCAGGTCATTGATCTTCCCGATGCGGTCGCGGACGATCGTATCCAAACGCCCCTGTGCATCATCCGTTTCCGTCTTGAGCTCGCCGGAGCGGAGCTTCTCGCCGGCGGTGATCGGCCAC
>JBDKIJ010000398.1:0-5615 GCA_039797155.1 Gemmatimonadota bacterium
ACGCTGAAGTCGGCCATCGCTCGGCGGATCCGGGAACAGACCAGTCCGCATCACGTCCCCAAGATCATCGTGGCCGTCCCGGATATCCCGCGGACCATCAGCGGCAAGATCACGGAACTCGCGGTACGGGAGGTGATCCACGGCCGCCCCGTCCGCAATGTGGACGCGCTCGCCAATCCCGAGGCGCTAGCGTACTTCCGCCAACGTCCCGAACTTTCGGTATGACCGGTCGCCAGACCTTCAATTCTTCAGGTGCTATATGGCCACGTTGACCGCGCCCGAGTTGGGCACTAAGCAGGATCCTGAACAGGATGCGTTCCCGATCAACGGAACCGACTACGTCGAGTTCTATGTGGGGAATGCCAAGCAGGCGAGCCACTACTATCGCTCCGCCTTTGGGTACTCGTTGGTAGCCTATCGTGGCCCGGAGACCGGCGTTCGGGATCGGGCCAGCTATCTCATGCAGCAGGGGAAGATCCGCCTGGTCCTGACGACGCCCCTCTCGCCGAACTCCGAAATCGCCGATCACGTGCACCGGCACGGCGACGGGGTGAAGGATTACGCGCTGTGGGTGGATGATGCGCGCCTGGCCTACGCGACCGCCATCGAGCGGGGCGCGGTCGGCGTGCGCGAGCCCGAAGTGGTGCAGGACGAACACGGCGAAGTGGTGATCGCCGCGATCGGCACCTACGGCGACACGATTCACTCGCTCGTGGAGCGTCGGGACTATCGTGGGATCTTCCTGCCGGGGTTCGTCCCGGTGGCGCCCCGCTACCAGCCGAAGGATGTGGGCCTCAAGTTCGTCGATCACTGCGTCGGCAACGTCGAACTTGGCCGCATGAACCACTGGGTCGCGTACTACGCCAACGTGCTCGGCTTCCGCAACCTCATCACGTTCGATGACTCGGACATCAGCACCGAGTATTCGTCGCTGATGTCGAAGGTGATGGCCAACGGCAATGACAAGATCAAGTTCCCGATCAACGAGCCGGCGATCGGCAAGAAGAAGTCGCAGATCGAGGAATACCTCGATTTCTACGGCGGCCCCGGTGCGCAGCATCTGGCGCTGGCTACGGACGATATCCTGTCCACCGTCACGCAGCTGCGTGATCGCGGCGTCGAGTTCTTGAGCGTCCCCACCACGTACTACGACGAATTGCAGGCGCGCGTCGGCACGATCGACGAGCCCGTTGAGGAGTTGGCGAAGCTCGGTATTCTCGTGGACCGCGATCCGGACGGCTACCTGCTGCAGATCTTCACCAAACCGGTCGAAGATCGCCCGACGCTGTTCTACGAGATCATTCAGCGAAAGGGCGCGACCAGCTTCGGCAAGGGGAACTTCAAGGCCCTGTTCGAGTCCATCGAGCGTGAGCAGGCACTGCGAGGCAACCTGTAATGCCGATCTACCATTCGCTGGGCACGACACCCCGGAAGCGACACATCGTCTTCCGCCGCCCCGATGGCGGCTTGTACGCCGAAGAACTGATGGGGCATGAGGGGTTCGTCGGGACGTCGTCTCTTCTCTATCACACGCACCCGCCCACAACGGTCCTGTCGGCGCGGAAGGTAGCGGACATCACGTGGGAAGCCGACACGGACACATCGCTTCGCCATCGGCACTTCCTGACCGCACGCGCGACGAAGGGCGGATCGGCCACGTTGGATCGCATGCCGCTGCTCTTCAACAGCGACATCGCCATGCTGTACGTGGAGCCCGATCGCAATGACACCCACTTCTACCGCAATTCACAGGCGGATGAAGTGGTGTATGTCGTGGAAGGGTCGGGGGTGCTGGAGTCGGTCTTCGGTGAGTTGCCGTATCGCAGTGGCGACTATGTGGTGATCCATCGCAACATCACCCATCGCTGGCGGCATGATCCGTCGCAGGGGGCGACCAAACTCCTCGTGATGGAAAGCCGCGGGCATGTCCGCTTCCCGTCGCGGTATCGCAACGAAGTGGGGCAGCTGCTTGAAGGCGCGCCGTACTCCGAGCGCGACATTCGTCGGCCATCGCAGCTGGCGCCAATTGATGAGAAGGGCGAGTTCCCGATCCTCGTCAAGCAGTACAACGCGATCAATGAACTGATCCTCGATCACCATCCGTTCGATGTCGTCGGATGGGACGGCTACTTCTATCCGTGGATCTTCAATATCCACGACTTCGAGCCGATCGTCGGGCGCATCCATCAGCCGCCTCCGGTGCATCAGACCTTCCAGGGGGACGGCTTCGTGATCTGCTCGTTCTGCCCGCGCCCCTACGATTTCGATCCGCAGGCGGTCCCCGCGCCGTATAATCACAGCAACGTGGATTCCGACGAGGTGCTGTTCTACGCCTCGAGCGAGTTCATGAGCCGCAAGGGGATCGAGTACGGCTCCATCACGCATCACCCGGACGGCCTGCCGCATGGCCCGCATCCGGGGCGCGCCGAAGCCTCGATCGGCGCCAAGTACACGAACGAGCTGGCCGTCATGATGGACAGCTTCCGCCCGCTCCACGTGGCGAAGGCCGCCACGTCGATTGAGGATCCGAAGTACCACCTGAGCTGGATCGACGCGCAGCACGCCCAGTTCAATCCGCCGACCTCCTGACCGGTCGTCGTTCGCGTTTTTCGTTTTTCTACCGACCCGTCGATGCCTCGATTGTCCACCCGCTTCGCGCAGTTGCCCGTCTATCCGCTCGCTCACATTCCGGCGCGGAAGAAGGCGCTGCTCGAGGCGGGGGTCGACGTCATCGATCTCGGCGCCGGTGATGCAGACCTGCCGCCGCCGCCACGCGCTGTAGCGGCGCTGCAGGCAGCGGCCGAGGTGCCGGCCATGCAACGGTATGGCTTCGGGCTTGGGCATGTGCCGTTCCGTGAGGCGGTCGCGGCCTGGATGCAGCAACGGTTCGGTCAGGCGTTCAATCCCATGACGGAGATCGTGCCGCTCCTCGGCAGCAAGGAGGGGTTGGCGCACGTCGCGTTTGCGTTCCTCGGGGCCGGCGACGTGGCGGTCATCCCCGATCCGGCCTATCAGGCCTACGTCGGCGGCACGCTGCTCAGCGATGCCACGCCGTACGTCTATGCCTTGCGGCCGCGCACGAACTTTCTGGTTGAGCTCGACGAGATCCCGGCCGATGTGCTGGCCCGCACACGTGTGCTGTATCTGAACTACCCGAACAATCCGACGGCGGCCATCGCGCCACGCGACTATCTCGAGCAGGTGGTACGGACCTGTCGGGAACGCGACATCCTGCTGGTGTATGACAACGCGTATTCGGAGATGGGGTTCGACGGCTATGTGCCGCCCAGCATCTTCGAAATCGATGGCGCGCGTGAGGTGGCCATCGAGTTCCACTCGTTGTCGAAGACGTACAACATGACGGGATGGCGGTGTGGATGGGCGGTCGCCAAGCCGGAGATCGCGTCGGCGTTGACGAAGGTGAAGTCGTTCACCGATACCGGGCAGTACATGGGCATTCAGGCGGCCGGAGTGGCAGCGATCGAAAGCTGGGCGGAGTTCGTCCCGGCGAATCTCGCGGTGTTTGCCGACCGGCGTGATGCGGCCGTGGCGGCGTTCCGTGCGCAGGGGTTTGATGTGAGCGCGCCGAAGGCCACGATGTATCTCTGGATTCCCCTTCCCGACGGGATCGCCAGTGCGGAGTTCACGGATCGGTTGCGGGAAGAGGCCGGTGTCATCGCCATGCCGGGATCCGGTTTTGGTGCTGGGGGCGAAGGCTTCTTCCGCATTTCGTTCATTCAGAGCGGGGCGCGGATCGCCGAGGCTGCAGCGCGCGCCGGACGCGTGCTGCGTGAGATGACGGCCGCGGTCGCTTCGTGATGGCATCGATCGCACGCGTCATGCACCGCGGCGCGCTCATCGGCGGCGCCATGCTCGGCGTGCTCTGGTCTTGTGGTCGTCCCGTTCGCGCCCCGCAGCCGGGACCAAGAACGGCGTCGGCTCCCTCAGCCCCGGCGGTGTCGTCCACAACCGAGGCGCGTGCCGGTGTGCTGGATCCGCCGCCCCGTCGCGTGCGTGTTCGCAAAACGGCCAGTGCGGAGGCCCCGCCGCTGCTGCGGGAATTTCGCGGCGTCTGGGTCGCGAGCGTCGCCAATATCGATTGGCCGTCGAAGCGGACGTTGACGACGGCACAGCAGCAGGCCGAACTGATCGCGTTGCTGGATCGTGCCGCTGCGCTGCGTCTCAACGCGGTGGTGTTTCAGGTCCGGCCGGCAGCTGACGCCCTGTATGCGTCCAAGCTGGAACCGTGGTCAGAGTATCTGACCGGCAGGCAGGGGAAGCGCCCCGACCCGTACTGGGACCCGCTGGGGTTCGTCATCAAGGAGGCGCACGCGCGCAACCTCGAACTGCACGCGTGGTTCAATCCGTATCGGGCGCGGCATACCGACGCCAAGGCACCGCTCGCCAAGTCGCACATCGCTCGCACCAATCCGACGCTGGTGAAGAGCTATGGCCGCTACCTCTGGATGGATCCGGGGGAGGCGGCGGTGCGTGCGCGCACGGTGAAGGTGGTGCTCGACGTCGTGAAGCGATACGACGTCGATGGTGTCCATATCGATGATTACTTCTATCCGTATCCAGAAAATGATCGGCGCGGGAAGGCCGTGCCGTTTCCGGATACCCGGAGTTACCAGCGCTATCGCAAGAGCGGTGGCACCCTGGCCAAGGAAGACTGGCGTCGCCGCAATGTCGATCTGCTCGTCGAGGAGTTGTCGAAGAAGATCCACGAGGAGAAGCCGCACGTCCGCTTCGGTGTCAGTCCCTTCGGCATCTGGCGCCCGGGGTATCCGGCACAGGTTCGTGGTTTCGATGCGTATGCGGCGCTGTATGCGGATGCACGGAAATGGTTGCGCGAAGGGTGGGTCGATTATTTCGCGCCGCAGCTCTATTGGCCGACCACCGCTCGTGCTCAGTCCTATCCGGCGCTGCTGGAGTGGTGGGCCGGCGAAAATGTGCGGGAGCGTCACCTGTGGCCGGGGAACTTCACGTCACTGGCGGGCGGCTCAGGTAGTACGGCCTTTCCCGTCAGCGAACTGCTCGAGCAGATCCGGGTAACGCGGAGTCAGGTCGGGGCCAGTGGGAATATCCATTTCAGCATGAAGTCGTTCCTGTCGAATCAGGCCGCGATGAACGACTCGCTCGCGCGTGGTCCCTACGCCGACATCGCCGTCCCACCCGCCTCGCCCTGGCTCAAGTCCCCGCCGCCGCCGCTCCCGCGGCCGGTCCTGGGGCAGGAGGAGGGGGTGCGAACGCTCCGCCTGCAGAGACGGGGACGCGCAGGTCCGTGGCGGTGGGTCGTCCGCCTGCGCACCGACACCGCCTGGATTACCATGGTATTGCCAGGATCGACGGAGCGCTGGGTGCTCCCCGAAAAGCTGGCTGCCACGACGGTCACGGTCTCGAGTCTGAACCGCGTCGGCGTGGAGAGCGTGCCCGTGACCTTGCCGTTGGTCTCCCTGAACACTTCGTCCCGTAGCTCGTCGCCAGACGAAGGCGACCGCCATGATGCGCCCTGATCGTACGCCGTTCTACTATCGCTTCACCTCCGGCATTCGGATCTCGGTCCGGCCGACCTACCTGCAGGAACGGTCCAATCCGCTCCTGGGACAATTCGT
>JBDKIJ010000399.1:0-5070 GCA_039797155.1 Gemmatimonadota bacterium
CGTGCCTCATGGAATGGCTCATGCGCCTCGTCGATCGTGCCATGGCCACCCTCGGCGATGCCTCGCATTCGCTCGATGCCCTGTCGCAGGAACTGGTTGCCGATCGCGCACGACTTGTGGAAGCGATGGCACGCGCAGAGCTCGAAGCGCAGCGGAAGGGCGATCTCATGGCCACGGTCAGTCATGAGATCCGCACCCCCATGCAGGCGATCCTCGGCCTCAGCGCGCTCATGGCCGAGACACCGGTCACGCCGCAGCAGCAGGAGTGGCTGGCCCGCATCCGCGAGAACGGGCAGCATCTCGTGGGGATCGTCAGCGACCTGCTCGACTACACCCGCATCCAGGCGGGGAAGGCGGCGCTCGAGCAGGTACCGTTCCATCTCGATGACGTCGTCGCCCAAGTGCGCGACGTGCTCGAACGCACGGGCCAGGAGAAGGGGCTCGCCGTATCGCTGACGGTCGATGACGACGTACCGCGCCAGCTTCTCGGCGATCGCCGCCGTCTGACCCAGCTGTTCCTCAACTACGTCACGAACGCCGTGAAGTACACCGAGCGCGGCGCCGTGAAGGTCACGGTGTCGGCGACGAATGACGACGCGCAGATCATGCTGCGGGTGCAGGTCGCGGATACCGGGATCGGCATGACGCCTGAACAGCAGGTGCGCTGCTTCGAGCCCTACGAGAGGGAATTCGATGAGCCCTCGCCGATGGCTGGAATTGGACTCGGCCTGCCGATCTGCCGCTGGATCGCCGCACAGATGCAGGGGAGTGTCGGCGTCTCCAGCACGCGTGGGGTGGGCTCCACCTTCTGGTTCGAGGTGCAGCTGCATGAGGCGGACTTGGTGACGCGCGAGCGCCCCGCCACCGTCGTGCATGGGGTGCCTGCACTGGCCGGCGTGCGCGCGCTGGTGGCGGATGACTCGCGCATCAATCGGGTGGTGGTGGGCGAAGCGCTGCGCCGTCGAGGGGTCGAGGTGACGGAAGCGGCGTGCGGCCAGAGTGCGCTGGACCAGTTGACGGCTGCGGCGTACGATGTCGTCGTGATGGATGTGCAGATGCCCGGGATGGACGGCATCGAGGCCGCGCGACGCGCTCGTTTGCGCCTTGGTGATCGGTGTCCTCCCATCATCGGCATGACCGCATCGGTGATGGCGCGCGATGAAGCGCGATGCTATCACGCCGGCATGGTCGCGTTTCTTGCGAAGCCATTCGATCCGGAGCAGCTCGTCCAGGAGGTGGCGCGTCGCACCGGGCGGATGTCGCCGCCGGTGATCGAGGAGGGCGCTCCATCGGGTGCGATCGGGGCGCTCAGCGCCGTGCGTGGCCTTGATGTCGTTGGTGGCCTGCGACGCATGGCGGGTGATGAGGTGACCTACCGGGCGCTGTTGAGGGAGATGATGCGTGATCACGCCGACACTGTACCGCGGATCGCGGCGCAGTTGGCGGCGGGCGATCGCGCCGGCGCGACAACGCTGGTGCACGCGTGGAGCGGCACCTGCGCGATCCTTGGTGCCACTGAAGTGCGCGGTGCACTGCGTACACTCGAGGGGCTGCTGGTTGACGGAGCGCCGATGGACGCATGTCAGACCGCGCTCGAAGCGGCGGCGGTACTGTTTGGGGTGCTTCGCGATGACTTGGGTGTGGCGCTCCCACTCGAATCGGACGCCGTGGTACTGGCGTCGTAGCCCTGTCAGCGCACCAGCTCGCCGTCGGTCGGTTCGATGCGGGTGACGTAGCGCGGCGTGACCACCCAGGTCGGGCGTCCAAGGCACCGCGGGAAGTGCGATGCGGCAGCGCGTGCCCTCAGCGGTGCGCTCCATCGTGAAGATCCCCTGCCCTCACCGACCGGCTCCGGCCACGTGCCCGCTTGCTGCGCGCCGACATCTCCCTCTGGCTTGTCGACCCCGACCGCTGGATCATCGAACAGTATGCGCCCGACTCCGACCACCCAATCGACCGCGCGAAGGGCTGTCATGGGCCCCGACCGGGGCGGCCGTTCCGTTCACCCTCGACGCCGCGGCCCTGACGGAGAACGTCCACGGGCAGGTGGGGGCAGCTGAGGCATCCCCTTCGGATTACCCGAGAAACCTGTCGGTCAGCCTGCCACGTAGGCCGCGGGCACCACTACCGTCCCCCCACGGGTAGTCTATATTTGGGGACCCACCGGTGCATGCACTGGTGTGGCCAGCTGCCCCTTAGCTCAACTGGCAGAGCGTCTGACTCTGGATCAGAAGGTTCCAGGTTCGAAACCTGGAGGGGCAATACCGAGCGCCGCATCGACTTCTGTCGGGCGGCGTTCGGTCGTTAGGGCCAAATGGAGGGACCCTAATTGGGCCCCCATCGTCGTGTGCCCGCTCCCGATGCGCTAACTCGCCACCCAATCCCCTGCGATGGCCTCAATGTGGGCTCGCGCTCAGCGATTGCTCCTTCGTGGTTCCGTCGGTGTCGGCGTCCTACTGGCTACATCGGCAGGTGCACTCAGGATCGCCGCCGGGGATGCGCTTGGCGCCCCACTCAACGGCGCACGCCGCACCCGCGCGCAGCAGTCCCCGCAGTGGCGCGACGACCACTTCGATAACCGACTCCCCCGCATAGACGGGCCGCTCCTCCGCTCGCTCGGCGAATTCGCGATTGGTGGCTCCGACTATCGCACGCCGGATACCCCGATCCCGGTGCAGACACGCTCGGCGCGCGACTACGCCACGCCGCCGGCGTCGGGGCTTCGCGTGACGTGGCTCGGACACTCCACACTGCTGCTCGAGATCGACGGCCGTCGTCTGCTGATCGACCCGGTGTGGGGCGAACGTGCGTCGCCCTTCACCTTCGCGGGACCGAAGCGCTTCTTCGCGCCGCCGCTGCCGCTGGCCGAGCTGCCACCAATCGATGCGGTGATCATTTCGCACGACCACTACGATCATCTTGATGTTTCCACCGTAAAGGCCCTGATGACGCGGCACGTCCGCTGGATCGTACCACTCGGTGTCGGTGCGCATCTCGCGTCGTGGGGCGTGCCGGAGCGCGAGATCACGGAGCTGGATTGGTGGGAGGCCGTGGCGGTGCAGAACGTGACGGTGACCGCCACACCGTCACGCCATTTCTCGGGGCGCAGCATCACGGACGCCAATCGCACGCTGTGGAGCGGGTGGGCGTTTACCACCGATTCGCATCGTGTCTTCTACAGCGGCGACACGGCGATGCACGAGGAGTTCGACGACATCGGTGCGCGGCTCGGTCCGTTCGATCTCACGATGATCGAGGTCGGAGCGTACGATCAGAATTGGGCTGATGTGCATCTGGGCCCCGAGCAGGCGGTGGAGGCGCACACGCTGGTACGCGGCGCACTCATGCTGCCGGTGCACTGGGGGCTGTTTGATCTGTCGCTGCACGGCTGGACGGAGCCGATCGAGCGTGTGCTCGTCGCGGCTGCCGCTGCGCAGGTGCGCGTGACGACCCCGCAGCCGGGAGGGATGATCGAGCCGGCGGGGGACATTCCGATGCGCCGCTGGTGGCCGGCGGTGCCGTGGCGGAACGCGGCCGAGTATCCCGTGCGGTCGAGCGGACTTGAACGGTAGAGGTACGATTCGAAGGACATCAGTGGCCGGTTATCTTCCGGCGATGAAGCCTCTCGAACGACTCGGCGAAGCCCGCACGCCGGATGGCACGCTCCTGCAACTCTATCGCCACGACGGCGCGTATCTCATTCGCGCGGACGGCGTGGAGCTCATGTCCACGCGCCGCCACCTGTCTGAGGACAAGCTGGCCGAGTTCGCGTGCGCACCGCTCGCGAAGCGGCGTGGCGTGCGGGTGCTGATCGGCGGCCTCGGGCTGGGGTTCACGCTGCGCGAGGCGTTGCGTCAACTGGGTCCGGATGCCGAGGTGGTGGTGGCGGAGTTGGTGGCCGAGGTGATCGCGTGGAACGGGAATCCGGAGTATGCGCTGTCGGCGGAGGCGATGGCCGATCCGCGGGTGCGCATCGTGTACGACGATGTCTCGAATGTGTTGCGGAAGCATCGCGGTGCGTTCGATGCGATCATGCTTGATACCGACAATGGTCCCGAGGGAATGATCATGAAGGAGAACTCGCGGCTGTATGCGACGCGCGGGATCGCGAATACCATGGCGGCGCTGCGCGCCGGTGGGACGATCGCGTACTGGTCGGTGGGGGATGACCCCGATTTTGCGACTGCGTTGACGCAGGCGGGGCTCACGGTGCGGACGGAGCGGGTGCGGGCGCATGCGACGTCGGGGCCGATGCATACGTTGTACATCGCGCGCTGAGGCGAATAGGAGAGACCGATCATGAGCGATGCGAAGCGCCGCCTGTCCATCGACATCTGGAGTGATGTCCTGTGTCCCTTTTGCTACATGGGGGACACGCTGCTGGCGCAGGCACTGGCGCAGTTTCCGCACGCGGACCGGGTGGACGTTCGGTATCGCAGCTATCAGCTGATGCCGCACTTGCCTGTTGGCGAAACGGTTGGGGTGACGGAGCTGCTGGTTCGCGAGAAGGGGATGTCGCGCGCGCAGGTGGAGGCGATGAACGCGCAGCTCACGGCGCGTGGGCGCGAATTGGGTATCGAGTACCGGTTTGATCGCGCGCTGGCGTTCAACACGCGGGCCGCGCATCGGCTGAGTCATTTCGCGTTGCCGCAGGGGACACAGCACGAGCTCATGCTGCGGCTGTTCCGGGCGTACTTCAGCGAAGGGGCCGATCTCAGCAAGACGTCAGCGCTGGTGGATTGCGCGGCGGAGGTCGGGTTGGATCGGGCGGCGGCGCTGCACGCGCTCGAGAGCGGGGCGTTCGATGCGGAGGTTATCGCCGACGAGCAGGAGGCTCGGACGATCGGCGTGCGCGGGGTGCCATTCTTCGTGTTGGACGGGCGCTATGCGGTGAGCGGCGCGCAGCCGGTGGAGGCGTTCCGGCAGGCGTTGGATACGGCGTGGGAGGCTCAGGACAGCGAGACGTGAAATAGATTCTGTGCAATGGTGCGAGCGACACATTCTCATCCAAATGCTGAACGGAGCACACAATGCTGCCTCGTGTCTCACAGGTCCACACTGATTCCCCCT
>JBDKIJ010000400.1:0-9071 GCA_039797155.1 Gemmatimonadota bacterium
ACCGATGATCGTGCATCGATGACGGTGCGTCGATGACCCCGCGACGTCGCCCTGTTCAGCCGGCGACTACGGCGCCACCTGCCGTGCGGATCCCGATGGGCGACTGGCGGGCGCCGCGTCACGCATGGCGGCCACAGCGGATGCTGGTGACCCGGATCGCGCGCCGAGCGTGGCGCTTGGCCGACCACGCGGCCACGGCCTCGCGGCGCCGGCGGCGCGTCCGCCTGATCGGCGCGCTGCTTGGCCTCGCCGCCGTACTGCCGCTCGCGGCCGCAGCGATGAGCTATGTCACCGGGTTGGATGACGCTCTGCTGCGCGAGCGGGCACAACGCGTGGCACTCGCCGACAGCATGCGCCACCTCAGCGCCGTGATTGATCAGCGCGTGGAGCGCGATTTCGATTTGCGGCGCGTGCGAAGCGGTGAGCCGCCGCTTCCGATCATGGGGCGGGTGAGTTCCGGCTTCACGAATCGGCGCCTGCATCCGGTGCTGCAGCTGTGGCGGGCCCATCGTGGCGTCGACATTCCGGCGCAAACGGGCACGGTCGTGCGGCCCGTGGTCCCGGGGGAGGTTATTGAAGTCGGACGCGATTTCGGCTTCGGGCGCTACGTGGTCGTGCGGCACGGCTCGGTCCTGACGCGATATGCCCACCTCCAACGCACGCTTGTGGACGAGGGGACATGGATCACGCCGGAGACCACGCTCGGAACCGTCGGGAGCACGGGGCTCGCGTCATCGCCGCATCTGCACTACGAAGTACTGCGGGCTGGAGCGCCGGTCGATCCGCTGCGACACGAAATTCGGATGGTCGAGATCGTACCGGCGGCGATTCGTCGGGAGGCGGCGCCGCAGTAAGCCGTTGTCCGCTCCCTGCCTTCTGAGATCCTTCTCCCTGTTTCCGCCGTTCCCCCGCCGAGTGACCGGGGGAACAGGGGGAAGAACATCAGGTGGCAGGGAGCAGAATGGCTCGTCTATCGTATCGCCCGATCGAATTCGTAGGTCGAGAACCAGACGCGGGTCGCGGACCCCTTGGCATCCGTCCATGACGTGCGGAACGCGAGCGTGCCGAACCGCCCCCCCCCTATGTCGACCCAACCCAATGGGTGGGCGCCATTCTGGAATCCCTCGGTTTCCACGGGCACTTCGGTGAACGTTCCGGATCCGTTGTTGATCCACAACCGGACGACACCCGAGTGCCCGCCGATGAGATCCACACGGCCGTCGCCGGTCACGTCGATGAAGTGGAAGTTATCGGACCAGCTCAAGCGCTCCACTTTCGCTTCGCGATCGGCGATGCTCCGGAGGCGCGACGACGTTTCATCGCGAAAGCGACCCGTTCCATCGTTGATCAGAATTTGCAGCGCATAGCCGGCGTAATACGGCACATAGCGCGAATACAGGACCACCAAATCGAGTACCTGGTCACCGTTTAGGTCGCGGCTATAGGTGCGCAAGTGCATCGAATTGTCGACACCGAATGGCGGATCCGGAAGCCGCACGGCCGCGGCGCGAGAAAATCGTGCATCGCCCTGGTTGAAGAACACCATGCTCGCCGTCGAACCGTGACCATAGCCGGCCACCAGATCGCCCAGCCGATCGCCATTGAGATCCGCGACGTGGAGATCAATGAGCAGATTCCGCCCCTCACCGACCCCCGCATTGATCATTGGCTGATTGTAGGTGATGTCGTTGAACACGTCGTCCTGACGCACACTCCACCGCGCACCGGCCGTCTGCATCAGGAAGAACGGCTTGCATCCCTTGCACTTATTGCCGAAATCGCCCCAGTCGCCCACGGCAAAATCGGTCCGACCATCGCCGTTGAGATCACCCGCCCCCATGGAGTGCGCGTTGACGGCCGTCGGTCGCCCATATGCCGCCCCGAGCGGGAAAGGATCGAGTAGGTTCGTCGCATCACGCGGCGCCGCGCCGGCGGCCAACAGTACGGCGTCAGCCATCTTGCCGTCATGCGTGTCATGGGCAATCCCGAACAGTCCGCGGAACGGATCTCCGGAAAAACTGAGCTCTGCGAGCCGGCGTACGCCCGCGATCGCGGGTAGCGTGACGTCGTCCGATGCATGGACGACAGATCCGCCGTCGTTGCGGAAGAACAACGGCTTAACGCGCGTATCAATGCCACTACCATACGCCTTGTTCAGTGGAACGAAAAAGTCCGGGCGTCCGTCCTGCCACAGGTCGAAAGTGCCGAAGCCCTGCGCGAAGTAGCTCACCGGCCCCCCCGGATACGTGACGCCGGCATACACATACGACGGCATCTGCGTGGCGTCGATGAATTCGTGAATCTTCTCCTGTTTCAGTACGAGACGCAGCGGATCGCCCACACGGACAAATGCCGTGTCGGCGACACCGCCGGCGACAGCGGCAATCATCCCGGTCCCGACGCCGCGTGCCGTGACCACTCCATCAGCATTCACGGCAAGGGTCGCTGGCGATAGCGATGTCCACGTCGGCCCACCGGGGGCCACCTGCTGCTTCGCGTCCCGCGAGGTCGCGGTCAAACGCACCGTCGAGCCCAGAGCCGAAAGCAGACTCAATCGCTGCGCGATTTCGACACGCGCGACAACCTGTTGTACGCGCACCGTCGCACGCGCGGTCATCGTACCAAGCGTGACGGACACGACAGATGCTCCATTGGCAACACTCCGAACCAGCCCGCTGGAGGAAACCGTCGCGATCGTGGCGTCGGCACTGGTCCACGTGAAGCCGGACGCATCGGCCACGGGTGCGCCACGTGCATCCACGGCGATTGCCTTCAGGCTGGCCGTATCCGTCAGCGAGACGAAGCGAACGGAGTCAGCGCTCACGCGAAGTGCGGTGACTACCTGCCGAATCGTAAGATCAGCTCGTCCACTCAGCACGCCGCTCTTTGCGGTGATCGTTGCCGTTCCATTGCCGACCGATGTGACCACTCCAGTGGTCGATACCGTGGCGACAGCGACATTCGACGAGCTCCATTCGAGGGCAGCGCCGGGCATTGGTGCGCCTTTCTGGTCGATGACGACAGCGGTGAGTTGAACGGTCTCACCGAGGGAAGCGACCGGCACGGCTGGCGCCCCCGTGATATCGATACGAGTGGCAACAACTGCTGGCGGCGGATCTGGTTTTGCTACCGTCTCCGTTCCGGCACAAGCCAGCAACGAACTGACAAGCAGGGCGATACCGACCCGGTGGCTGAACACGACCAAGCCATGCATGGGCATACCCATTCAAAGGATGAAGACACCACTTCTGGACACTGCCATCCGAATTTCGACATTCTTCTTTTAGTCGTCGAATCCCTGATCCGCAACTGCCATCCTGGCAAACGCCAGACCGCGGCGCCGTAGCGTGCGGTTGTCTGCCTCCGGCTCCCTGAGATCCTCCCCCTGACTTCGCGGTGCCCCCGCTGGACTGCGGAAGCAGGGGGAAGGGTCTGAGGTGGCAGGAAGCAGAAATACAAACGAGCCCTGCACCGAATCACTCGGTACAGGGCTCGTGTTTGTTCAAGAGCGGGAGACGGGACTCGAACCCGCGACATCAAGCTTGGAAGGCTAGCGCTCTACCAACTGAGCTACTCCCGCATGCTGGTACGACGTGCCGCTGCTGCAGTGGTGGGGGAAGGATTCGAACCTTCGAAGGCTTGCGCCGTCAGATTTACAGTCTGATCTCGTTGGCCACTTGAGTACCCCACCGGGGCCGCCGGCGTTCGCGCTCCGGCGAAAGCTGACGAGGGGATTCGAACCCCTGACCTACTGATTACAAATCAGTTGCTCTACCAACTGAGCTACGTCAGCGCACAGCAGAGAAAGGGTCCGGATGCTCCCGGACCACAAGGGTAATGGGACCTCACCCCTTTCGCCAGCGGGTCCCCTGCGGTCCATCCTCGATCAGGATCCCACGCGCGGTCAGCTCCGCCCGCACCGCGTCCGCTGCCGCGAAATCCCGCCGCTCACGCGCCGCACGCCGCGCCGCCAACCGCTCCTCCACCCACGCGGCCAGCTCGGCATCCGTCTCCTGCTCCGGCACGAGATCAAGGACCCCATCCATCAGGCGGAACGCCGCACGCGCCCGCTCCAGCGCCTCGACATCCGTCCCCCCCGCATCGAGCTCGCGGTTGGCCTCGGTGATGAAGGTGAACAGCGCCGCCATCGCTTCCGGCGCATTCAGATCATCAAAAAGCGCCTCAAGAAACGCCTGCTCGGCCTTGGTCGCCGCCTCCGCCAACGCGGCCGTGCCCGCTGTCGCCTCGGCCAATCGACGCGCGAAGGCCCCCACCCGATTCACCGCCGACCGTGACTGCTCGAGCGACTCCTCGCCGAGATTGAGCTGCTTGCGGTAATGCGCACTGAACACGAAGTGCCGATACGCGGTCCCGCTGATCCCCTGCTCGCGCATCCCGACCACATTCGTCACGTTGCCCACCCGCTTCGCCATCTTGGCGCCGTCGGTCAGCAGGAACTCGCCGTGACACCAGCACCGAGCGAAGGTCTTCCCGGTCGCCGCTTCACTCTGCGCGATCTCGTCTTCGTGATGCGGGAAGATCAGATCGATGCCGCCCGCATGCAGATCGAACGTCTCGCCCAGATACTTCATCGCCATGGCGGAGCACTCGAGGTGCCACCCCGGACGCCCACGCCCCCAGGGAGAATCCCATGCGGCCCCCGTGGCTTCATCCTCGGGCTTCGCCGACTTCCAAAGCGCGAAATCCTGCGCGTTCTCCTTGGCGTAGTCGTCCTGCGCCACGCGCGCGCCAGCCCGCACTTCGCGACGATCGAGCTGTGAGAGCTTGCCATAGTCGGCAAACCGATCAATGGCGAAATACACCGAACCATCCTCGGCGATATACGCCACGCCATTCGCCACCAGCCGCTCGACGAGCGCGATCATCTCGGGGATGTGCTCCGTCGCCTTGGGATAGCGCTCGGCATCCTCGATACGGAGATAGCGGCGATCCTGATGAAAGAGCGCCGTGAACGGTTCGGTGACCTCACCGATCTGCTGCCCGAGCTGCGCGGCCTTGCGGATGATCTTGTCATCCACGTCGGTGAGGTTCATGACCTGCTCGACCTGCCAGCCGGCCAGCCGGATCACGCGCCGCAGCAGATCCTCGAAGAGGAACGTCCGGAAGTTGCCAAGATGCGCCGGGTTGTAGACCGTCGGCCCACACGTGTACATGCGCACCGTATGTCCATCGGCGGGTGCGAATGGCTCGACGCGACGCGTGAGCGTGTTGAACAGGCGGAAGTCAGGCATACGGAGCAGCGGGACGTCGAAAGAAACCGGTCGGAAACGGACGGATGCGCCAAGCGTTCAATCTATCGGGTTTCGCCGCCGCGTTGCGACGGCGCCCGCAGCTGTCGCCCCTTCCCCCAAAACCAAGGCCTGAACATGTCGCCTGTCGCCGCCGCTCGTCGCTCCTCCCGCCCGCTGATCGCCGTGCTGGGCGTCATTGCCATCGTTTCGATCGCGGCCCGCTGGCAGGCACCGGTGGGCACGGCGCCCGCCGCCAAGCCGGCCCCGGCCGCCCCGGCCGTGACGCCGGTCGCGCCACAGGACTCCATGGCTGCGGCGGACACGACGCAGAAGGATTCCCTCGCCATCGATTCGCTGGCGACAGACTCGCTGATGGCCGACAGCGCCCTCGCGGCGAGCCCGACGGTCGAGGCGGCTCCCGCCGCCCCGGCAGCGTGGCCGGTCGATTCGGTCACGGGGTACACCCTGGTGAATGGCATCCCGGTGGTGGGTCGGGCGTTCGTGATGAAGAAGACCGACGGTCTGGTGAAGGTGGAAACGGTGGCGGAGGATCGCGTCAATGAGGCGCTGCCGCCGGAGGCGCCCATCGTCGGGAGCAGCTATACGGCGGCCCCGGCGACGGCGACCCGTCGCTTCCGCGGAATCATGGTGCAGGCTACGCTGTGGAGCATCGATGGCAAGCGTTCGTCGATCGAGCGCCGGCACTACCGGCCGTCCGCGCAGTAATCCGCGCGCACCGTTGCATCCGTTGCGGCAGGGGCGCCGATCAGACGCCCCTGTCGCAACGAGAAGATGCGGACGGGCGAGCCATAAGCGGTCGGCTCCCCCGGCGATTCGCGAACCTGCACCGGACCTTGATGCGATGGCATGATAGGACGTCCCGACGCGGATGACGGCATGGCGTCCATGCCGTGCGCCGGGAAGTCCTCCGCGATGATCACCACGGCGCCTCCGCTATCGCGCACCCGTCGCGCCCAGTGCTCCCAGCCAGCGATCTGCGCGCCATGCGCCGCATCAGCGCCAGATCCCGCCGCCATCGCCCCCGTGACACGTCGCGACGCGCGCAACGCGTAGACGACGGGCGGACCGGGCACAGGCACCCCGCCCGCCGGAGCCGAACGCCAACCCTCGAGGATGGCCGGTACCACGTGCGCGCCAATGGACGCGCGCCGTACACGCAGACGAGGACGCGATTGCCGATATGCGGACAGCTGCACGGCTGGTCCGGGCGTTTCGTCGCGGAGCAGACTGATGAGCACAGCCGCGGTCGCGGGACTCGCATGACGAATCATGACGCAGTCACCGGATTGGATCGTCAGGTCGATGCCGTCCAAGAGACGCACGCTCATGGCACAGACGGTTGGCACACCGGTGATGCGTCGAGCCGACGCATGGTGGATGGCCATCAAGGGCGCGGGGGAGGAATCCATGGCGCACCATGCACCGGAATCCTCCCCCGTCCGTCATCACAACGACGCCTCGTGGGTCATACGAACGCCGCCCTCACCGGCGGCGTCCGCCTCTCCACGTCTATTCCGATCGGCCCCGCAGCTGTTCGATCTCCGCGATGAGCTCGGCCTCGCCCGTCGGCTGTGACGTTGAGGCCGGAAGCTGCGGCGCATCGGACGGTGCGGGCGCGCTGCCGCCGTCGCCAGCACCCAGCTGACGTGATGGCGCCGCGGCCCCCGCCGGCAGCACCCCCATGCGCTGCTTCAACTGCAACAGCTGATAATCGGCCGACGAGCCACCCGCCGCGCGCTCAAGCTGCTTGAATTCGCCGGCGAGACGATCACCGGTCATCTCGTCGTCGATCTCCTGCACCGCCTGCAGCTGCCGTTCGTTGGCGGTGATCTTCTCTTCCATCCGGGCAAACGCCTCGAAGGCGGAGTTTTCCGACATCCCCGACATCGTCTGCGAGATGCGCGCCTGCGCCTCGGCGCGGCGCTGCCGTGCGAGCAGGAGATTCTTCTTGCGCTTGGCCTCTTCGATCTTGTCGTTGAGGTCGCGCAACGACTGCTTGAGCCGCTCCGTCTCGAGCTTGTGGGCTTCCCAGGTCTGCGCGAGCTGGTGGCCATGCTCGAGATGCTCCTGGCCGCGAACCAGCGCCTGACGGGCGAGATCGTCGCGTCCCTCCTGCACGGCGAGCATCGCCCGCTTTTCCCAATCATCGGCGTGCTTGAATTCGGCGTCGGCCTGATCCTTGAGCCGCTTCTCGTCGGCAATCGCTGCCGCGACCTGCTGCTTGGCCTTGGCCAGCTGGTCGCGCATGTCGACGATGATCTGGTTCAGCATCTTCTCCGGATTTTCCGCAGAGGAGATGAGGTCATTCAGGTTCGACTTGATGAGCGTAGCCAATCGGTCGAAGATGCCCATGGTCAACGGTCCTCGCGGAATGCCGCCAGCTCACGCAGATGCGTCGTGAGGGAAAGTGTCATGCTTTCAAACGCCGCGAGAAATTCCTCGAAATCCAGCGACGTCAGTTCGAGCGCTTCAGTCAGCACGATCGCGTTGCCCTCGATCCCATAGGCCCCATGCAGCAGATCGGAGGCGTTGAGTTCGAGGAGGCGGCGATTGAGTGCCGCAGCATCCGCCTGATCACCCGGCAGCGGCATCACCTTGATGCGCAGCAAGGCCACCGGAGGGGCATACGACACCACGACGTCAAAATCGAGCGCACCGCCTGGGCGCACGACCCACAGCCCGGCGTCGATTTCCTGATACGTCGCCCCTTCCGAGCTCAAGCGGTCGAGATAGGCCTCGAGGTCTTCCCGCGTTACCATGGTCCATTCCTGGTTCGAAGTGCTGAGCCCTACGGCGGCGCCGACCGTTTCGTTTCGACATCGTCGACGGGTACCACTGCAGTGGATTCTACCGCGTCGGCGCGCTAGGGGCACCGCCCCACGTGCACCCGACTCCCCTGCCCCTCGTTCGTGATCAGGAGACGGCCGTCCGGCAGCCATGCCACGGCCTCGGCGTCACGCTCGCTGAATCCGAGGGCGCACTGGCCGAGCCGAGCTCCGGGGCGCCCCGTCTCCACGTCGGCCTCGAACACGTGGACGACGCCGTAGGTCAGCACCGCCAGCCGTCGACGCCGTCCATCGAACACGGGAGATAGCGCCGCGTCCGTGACCCAGTCCCGCACGGACATCTGCCCGGGAACGATCGGCAACGTGCCGACCCGCCGCGCCGTGACCGTCCCCCCCGCCCGCCACGCCGAGGCCGGCAGATGATAGACCTGCACCGGGCTGCGCGTGGGAAGCCACCGATGCCGTGGACGCTTGGTGATCAGGAGGAGCGACGTGTCCGGTGCGACCACCATGGCTTCCACGTCGCGTGCGCCGTCTTCATACCGGAAATCGAGTCGGCCATCCACCACGACGGTATCCTGACCGGTGACCGGTTCGCGGACGCGCCAGATGGTGACCACCTTGCGCAAGGCCATATTGTCGCCGACGTCGGCGATGTACAGGCAGACGCCCGTCGGGCAGGCGCCACTGCCAATCGCCTCCCAGTCGCGATTCTCGGCGCCCGCGACCCGGAGCAAGTGTCGGAGTTGGCCGGCCGTGTCGATCGCGAACAGCATCGGCTCGTTACCGCTGTCGTTGTGCGTCCAGAAGAGTCCGGGGCGAATCAGCGATGGCGTGAGCCCCGAGGATTCATTCAGCGCCGCCGCGTCAAGACGTCCCGTCACCGCAAGCGCCGCGACGACCGTCGCATCGGACGGCGCCTGCCAGTTGAACGCACGCGCCGACACGTTGCATCCTGCCACCAGTACCGCGAGCGAGACCGCAATCGCGACACCGGTCCTCAGGACCCTGG
>JBDKIJ010000401.1:0-3781 GCA_039797155.1 Gemmatimonadota bacterium
CCGCCGTAGTACTTCACGAGGTCCATCGTGGCCATCGCCAACCCGGCACCGTTCACAACACACCCGACATTGCCGTCGAGCTTGATGAACGTGAGGTTGGAATTGCGGGCATCAACCTCGCTTGGCGCTTCCGACGATTCATCGCGCAGCGCGGCGATCTCCGGTCGACGATCGAGCTCGTTGTCATCGATGACCATCTTGCCGTCGACGGCGATCAACTCGCCCTGCGGCGTCATGACCAGCGGATTGATTTCGGCGAGCGAGCAGCCGGCGTTCATGAACGCGCTGTAAAGCTGCTGCATGATCTTCGCGGCCTGCCGCGCGAGCTTCACGTCCTTGTACAGGAAGAAGCCCATGCGCATCGCTTCGAACGGCAGAAGACCGTAGCGCGTGTCTACCGGGTGATAGAGGATCTTCTCCGGCGTGGACGCGGCCACTTCCTCGATGTCGATACCGCCGGCGGCGGACACCATGAATACCGGCTTCTTCGTGGCACGATCAACGATGATGCCAACGTAGGCTTCCGACCCGATGTCGGCGGCGACGGTGACGAGCACCTTCTCCACCGTGAGGTCCTTGATCGTCATCCCAAGGATGGCGCTGGCCTTTTCCTTGGCAGCGTCCGGCGTGGGGCAGAACTTCACGCCACCAGCCTTGCCGCGGCCACCGGCATGCACCTGGGCCTTCACCATGACGGCCGCGCCGTAGCGCTTCGCGATCGCTTCCGCCTGCTCCGGCGTCGTGGCGACTTCACCTGGCGGGATCGGCACACCGGCCGCCCGCAACAGCTCTTTCGCCTGATACTCGTGTAGGTTCACGCGCTCTCCAAGATCGGGGAATGTCAGTTGTTCAATGCTAGAAGTCGTACGCACCCGCAGCAACGGGTCCAGTCCGACCAGATGGACGCAACCTTACGTGGCCACGCCCTCCCTCACGGCGGCGGGGTGCCGCCGGTCCCGCCCGAACGTAGCGCGCCGCCAAGCGAATCCAGTGCCGCCCCGAAGGCGGACCAGTCGCCGCGCTGCAACGCGGCACGCATACGGGTATACCACTCCTGCGGTGTGGCCCGTGGTTCGCGACCGCGCGATTCGCGCGCCTCCCCTCCGGCCGCCGCCCCGCCGAACGCCACCGCGATCTCCTGCCAGGTCCGCCCCGTGGACCGCCGTACCTCCCCCCCACGAATCCACGTGGCCTCGAGGACAGGGGACGGTTCCCCTGTGGCACGCTGGTGATCCGCGAGCTGCCAGACCATAAAACCTCCAGCGGCAGGCACGATCGACGGCGTGAACGCCTTGCCACGCGCATCCTCCTCCGGACGCCGGCCCGCGCCCTGCCGACTGCGGGAAGAATCGGGCACCACTGCCCGCCATCGAGCATAGGGTGGTGGGAGCGGCACCCACATGGTTCCCGGCTCACGCCCACCAAAAGCCACCACGAGACCATCGACCTGCTCGGCGCCATTCACCAACGGCACAGCCCACCGCAACGCCCCGCGTCCCGACGCGCTATCCCCACGATCGAGATAGGGGGCGGGGGCGTGTCCGCCTACCAAAATCCCATCGGGAAGACGCCGTCCAACGGCGGTGCCACGCTGCGCCGCGTCACGCGAGCCATAGCGCGCAAAGGTGTGCATTTGCACCAGAACCCGTTCATAGGCCGGGGGGACCTGAGCCAGGAGCGCGGCACCGATCTCCGATTCCTTGGCGATCAGTTGCGGCGCGCGTTGCATCCACGTGCGCATGATCGGATCGGGTGCGCGAACGGGAAGCACCCGCATGGATCCGGTCTGGGCGTCAACGAACGCCACACCCGCCAATCGGAGATATCCGTAGACCCCTCCGGCGACCGACCAACGCTGACTCAACGGATAGCGCGTGGAAGCCGAATACAACGGCATCGACCACACCACGCGCTCCCCATCCCAAAGCGGGGACACGTCGCGTCCAACGAGCAAGACCGACACCAGGCGCTGCACCCGCTCGCGCACATCTCGCGTCGTCACGATCACCGGCTCCGATCGATCGCGGTGTGCACGCAGGAGCGACGGATCCCGCATCGCCCATGCATGCGCCAGTCGCGCCGTCGCCGTGCGCAGGGGGACGCTCACCACCTCGGGAGCGTCGGCTGCGGCCATCACCACGGAGCCCGATAGCCCGGGGGCAATCAGGGGCCACGGCCACATCGACCCGCGTACCCGTTCGACCGGTTCCTCACCCCCCGCGAGTACAGGTCTCTCTACCGGCACGACCGACATCGACCAATCGTCCCGCCGATCCCCTGATGGGCGGAGCACGAGGGCACGGAGCCCATCCTGACGCGACCACCATCCGATGTACGGGGCCTCGGCGGACCGAGCCCCTTCAACCTCTCGTGCGCCGCCCACAGCGGTGCGCACTGACTCGGCGTCGTACATGCTGGCCGACCGCACGGTGCCCCATCCATCTACAACTGATGGCGACGCGGTACCTGGAACCGATGCCGCCAGCGAATCGGCCGTGGAGTCTGGAGCCATGCCGTCGACGTCAAACGCTCGACGGCTGAAAATCGCACGGGTCGCGATATAGTCGCGGTCGCGAGCAGGCGCGGCTCCAAGCAGGGCGCTCCGAGCCGCGATGACCGGCACCACATGGCGCAACACGACCGCCGCGCCGAGCACCAGGGAAAGCGTGAAGACGGCCGCACGCAGCTGCCCCATCCATCCGGTACGGAACGCGATGGGCGCCGCGAGCGCGCACAGGATGGCCAGCACCAGATCGGCGCGCAGCGTGATGTGATGATCCACGCGGAGGAAGAGTCCATCCGGACCACTGCCCTGTGCCAGCAGGTCGTACGCGTCGAGCCGGTAACTCCAGGCCAGAAGCAGCAGCACCAGTGCACCCAGCACACTGATATGACGCCGCACATGGCTCGACACGGCGATGCGGCGCCCTTGCACACGTAAGGACCGGGTGAGCGCATACAGCACGAGGACCACGGAGGTCATGGCGACCACAGTGACGAGCGCCCACAGGTACACCGTCTCTTCAAGCGGCAACCAGTAGACGAAGAACCCGAGATCTTTGCCCGTAATGCCCTCGATTTCTCCGAACGGCACGCCGTGACGTGCTATCGCAACGTCTTCCCAGTTTGTCAGCGGCACGGCGAGCAGCGCGGCGAAGATCATCGCCAACACCGCCGTCGCTACGGTCAGACGACGACCCGGTACCATAGCGGTCAACTCGAGGTTGCCCACGCGTACCGGCATCGCGACCGCCAGTATGGTCCGCCGCACCGCATGCAGGTTCGCAAAGGCAAAGGCACTGCCCAGCATCCACGCACCACCCTGCAAGAGGGCGGCGTCCGTGAAACGCTCCCAGAACAGCGGAGACGCGCCATTGGCCGCATACCACGCATGGGACACGACCGACGCGCTGACCCAGCGCCCAACCACGAGGAGTATGGCGACAACCGCCAGCAGCGGTACCAACACGCCCCGTGGCCTCACCTTAGCGCCTCCGTGCCCAGCGCAGCGTTCGGCTCAAACCGCGACGCCCTGCTCGCGCAACCATCCTTCCATCACGCCGCGAATCTCCTGAAGCCGCTCCTCCGTGCGCGCTTCATAGCGCGCGACAATGACCGGCTGCGTGTTGGATGCCCGTAGCAATCCCCACCCATCGCCGAACAGCACGCGTACGCCATCGACATCGATGACGTCGTAGCTGGCCTTGAAATGGGGCACGGCGCGCGCCATCACCGAGAATTTGGTTTCCTCATCGGTATCGATGCGGATTTCCGGCGTGGC
>JBDKIJ010000402.1:0-10886 GCA_039797155.1 Gemmatimonadota bacterium
ACAATTCGTCTTCGGGTATCACATCCGCATCGAGAATGTGAGCGAACAGGCCGCGCAGTTGCGCTCCCGCCGGTGGCTCATTCACGACGATGCCGCGGGTGACACGGTGGTGGAAGGCGAGGGCGTGGTCGGCGAGCAGCCGCATCTCCTGCCGGGGCAGGTGCATGAGTACCGCTCCTTCTGCGTCCTCAAGTCGCCCACCGGCTGGATGGAAGGGAGCTATCGGTTTGTGCGTGACGATGGCAGCGCGTTTCACGCAGGGATTCCGCGGTTCGCGCTCGATGCCGAACCCCGCGCGGACACCGTGAGCTGAAGCCGATCAGCGCTCGTCGAAGGGAAGGACGAGCGCCATCGGCGCGGTAAGGGCGCGAAACGCCTCGTCGGGAAGCAGGTCGCGCACCAGCAGCGCCAGCAAGGCCGCCAGCGCCGGCTCGGCGACCGGATCCATGTCGTGCAACGCGTCCGTCGACTCCACATCGCGATCGGAGTCGGCGGTCACTGGTGCGCGTTTCACCAACTGCAGCAGCGGCCCACTGAGCGCCGCACGGGCGTCTTCCCGTCCACTGCGTTCCATCACGACCGCCAATTCGTCTTCGGCGTGCTGAAAGGCCGTCGATTGCTGGTGTGACGCGTAGGCCGCCACCACCTGCAATCGATCGCTTCGGCTCAACCCGGCGAGACGCACCAGGTAGTGCCGGATCGCAGCCGTTTGGGGTCCGTAGGGAGCAGCTGCGCCGGTCACGGATGTCCCTCGCGTCCGGGGAGCGCGTGGCCGAGTCGGCGTAACCCGGAGAAGACGTCGGGGACCGCTGGGCTCCATCCAGACGCGATGAGCGCCGCACTGGAGACACGCTGGTTGCTGCGCGATACCGTCGGCACCGCATCCTGGTCGCCATCAGGTGCCGGGACTCCGGTGAGCGCGTGCACAATCGCCCCCGCGCGCACGGGTACATCGTCGGTGCAGTTGAGGACCCGGGCATGCGCCGTCGGCGGGAGGTCGAGCACGTGGAGCATCGCCGATACCACGTCATCGCGCCACGAGAAATTGCACCAGAGCCCCGGCGCCGGGTGTGGCTGTAGAAACCGCGGGGCCGGATCGCGCCCCGGCCCATAGAGGCCGGCCGGGCGCAGTGTGGTCACCGTGCAATCGCGCCCAGCCTGCGCCTGCACAATCTGCTCGGCCTCCTGCAGGGCCTGAACGCGTGTGTCACCCGGGGTGAGCGCCATCTCCTCCTGCACGACGGCGCCGTCATGTCGGTTGTAGACGCCGGTACTGGAGATCTGCAGCAGCTGTCGCGCCCCGAGACGTGCGACCAGTTGTGCCGCCCCACGCGCTGTCGTCGGATACATCGCGTAGTCGTCGCCGCGCGCACGCGAGGGGGCTACTGCCAGCACGAGCACGTCGATGCGCTCTGGGAGCTGCCGGAGGAGCGCCGGCTGATCGGCCAGTTCTTCGATAGCCGCCGTCACTCCGACGCACCCGTCTGGTGCGGGCGTTGATGATCGCTGCACCACCAACACCCGATCCCCACGGGCTGCGAGGGCGCGGGCTGCCGGCGCCCCCAGCCACCCGGGGCCGACCAACAGGACCGTGCGCGACATGCCATCAGTCATCGTGTCCTCCCGTTGTGATCGCCCATGGCATGGACGGCGACTGGCTGGCCCTCCGCCAAGAGGGCCATATAAATTTGGGCAGTTTCCCAGGCGATGGGCGTCTGGGGGTCACCGGGGACACAGGACGCGGTCATTCATGGGGAAGCAGGACGCGATCGAGCTCGAAGGAACGGTCACCGAAGTGCTGCCAAACGCCACGTTCCGCGTAACGGTGCCGAGCGGTCATGAAGTGCTGACGACGCTCGCCGGAAATATGCGTCGGAACCGCATCCGTGTGTTGGCCGGCGATCGCGTCACGGTGGAAGTGTCTCCCTACGATCTCACCCGCGGCCGCATCACCTTCCGTCACAAGAACTGACGGAGCCCGGTCGTGAACGACGAAGCGCCGCGCAGAAAGCGCGGCGCTTCGTCGTTGCGGCATGACATGCGCGGTGACGCGCGATCAGATACCGCCTACAGGACGATCGCGAGCGTCACCGCCAGTCCAACGACGAGCACCACACTCCCCGCGATCAGCAGATGACGCTGCCGCGGCGATCGACGATCGGCAAGACGACGATCAGCGTCACGCCGATCAGCATCACGCCGATCAGCCACGCGACGCTCGAGTGAGGAATCCGTCAGGGCGTCTGATTCCGCAGTCGTCGGTACGGTCGATTCGATCACGTCGGTCGATTCGTCCATCTCCGTGGACTCCCAAGCCGCCGCGACAGGCGCTTCCGACGACGCCACCAGATCGTACGCTCCCGATGTCGGCAGGGCGGGTGCTTCCCACGTCGGCTCGGTGCGGACGTCGTATGCCTGTGCCGCCTGCTCCGATGTCGGGAATCGCGGGTATTCGCCGACCGGGCTCTCATCCGCGTCCTGCTCACTCACCACATCGTCCACGAATTCGATTTCGTGCGTGAAGGCGAGTGGGGCCGGGGACGGATAGCGTACCGTCGGCGGGATCGGCGCTGCCTGCGATGGGGCCGGAAAGACGTCGTCGAGGTCGACGAGCATGGGCGATCCCGCTGGCGGCGTGACCGGTGCCGCCCCGATGCGCGCCAGAAGCTGATCGGTCGCCGTCGAATCCATCCCACAGCGCGCCTCGACCGCATGCAGACGGCGGAGAATCGGTTCGGCGTCCTGCGTCGCTTCGGCCACGATTGCGATGCGCGCGGCATTGGCAAGGACAGCCGCCAGCGCCATGTCCGGTGCGCCCGATGACTCGACGGCCATGAGCGCGCGACGCGCCAACACCGCGGCTTCCTCGACGCGACCGATGGAGCCCAGCATCGCGGCCAGGTCGGATCGGCTGCGTGCCACCGCCACGCTCCCTTCCCCCGTCATGGCGGTGCGCAACGCCACGACCCGCTCCTGACAGGTGATCGCTTCGGCGACGGCACCCGATTTGTAGAGCGACTGCGCCAAATTCGAGAGCACGAGCGCGAGCGGCGAATGCTGGCCGGCCGACGCGGTGGTCTGTCCGTCGGCCTCGATCGCCATCGCCGCCGTGCGGAAGGCCTCGCGGGCGCCCTGCCAGTCATCCGTGGCCGCCAACATCAGCCCCTCGGCATTCGACGACATCCAATCGGCCGATCGCGGCGCGACGGCTGCGGACGGCAGTTCGCCGAATGTTTCGGGATGAGGCGTGGTGAGCAGTGCGGTCATGACGGACCTCGACGAGTTGGATAGCGCGCTTCCATGAATTGGACGCCAGATGGCCGCAGAGGTCACGTGGAGGTGGAGTCCCGTGCCGGTGCTGTAACGGTCCGGGCCGTTCTGCCCCTGCGTTCGCCCCGCGTTGACGCCGGTCCAGCCCCGTCTAGCTTCTCGATCATGGTTCCGACGTTTCGCCGTTCACTCGCTAATCGCCTCGCGCCCTGGGGCGCCGTCGTCCTGGTCGCGTGCGGAGGTGAGGCGGGGCAGGGGATGGTGGAGCTCCGTGGCGATGTCGGCGGCTTGGATACGCTGGGTGTGCAGGGGGATTCGCTGCTCGAGCGGACTCAGCGCCCTGCGATGCTGACCGATTCGGGAATTGTGGTCGCGCCCGCGCCGCAATCGGCGGCGGCGACGCCGAACGCCCCACTCGCGCCCACGGCGTCGCCTGCACCCAACACCGCCGTGATGGATGACAACATGCCGTCGCGCGACGCAGTGGCCGAGGCCATGACGCGCCGTGCCCTGGCCAAGTCGGAATCACTCGCGCGTCTCGACGCGCGCGGTGGCGTGGACGGGGCGAATGCGTCGTCGCGTTCGTCGGCGTCCGACACACTGCGTGGGGAGTTACAGGTGCGCGTCAGCGAAGGGACGCGGGAATTCCTGCTGCTTTCCCAAGGGCGTAGGTACGTGTTGAGCGGGGTGGCGTTGCGCGGCGCGCTGGCGCTGAATGGACTGGAGGTCCTGGTACGCGGCGTGGCGATTACGCCGCGCGATCTCGCCGTCAGCTCGCTCGTCGTACGCGGCTGGCAATCGCTCCCGGTGGTCGACGGTGTCGTCACGGCGGAAGGCACGGTGCGACTCACGGATGGCACCGGCCTCTCCACGCGGCCGATCCCGCCGACGCTCCGCCCCCTTGTGGGGGCACGCGTCTGGATCGCCTATCGCGACGGGCGGCCGGTGCAGTTCGATCGACTCGAGCAGTGAGTCATCCCTGATCGCGAATCGCGATCATCGGCGTCTCGCGATAGACGTCTCGGCTGGTGAGGAGGCCAATCGTCATCGTGAGCAGCAACATGCCGACGGCGATGAGCAGGGTCGGCGCGATGGCCGGGTCGAAGCGATCGCCGAGAACGAAACGGGTCAGCGCCCACGCCCCGCCGAACGCCAGCACCATGCCGGTCAGCGCACCGAGCGCACCGAGTGCGCCGTACTCCGCGAGAAGGACGCGCGCGACCTGGCGCTGGGTCGCGCCCAGAGTGCGCAGCAGGACCCCCTCACGAAGGCGCGCGCGCCGCGTGGCGGCCACGGCGCTGAACAGGACCGGGACCCCCATGAACAGGGCGAACAGCCCCAGAAAACGCACCGCTAACGTGACGCGCGTGACGATCGAGCCGACCGTGTTGCGCACGAGCGTGAGATCGAGGCTCGACACGTTGGGGAAGCGACGCACGACATCCCGCTGGACCGCCGACATGACGGCGCCGCTGTCGACGTTCGTGACCATCACGAACTGCTGCGGCGCACGCTCAAGGGCCGCCGGTTCGAACACCACGAAGAAGTTCGCCTCGAACCGCGCCCAATCCACTGCGCGAATGTTCTGCACGACCGTGCGCACGGGCACGCCCTGCACATTCCACGTGATGGTGTCCCCGAGATCCACCGCCATGTCGGCGGCCACGTCCTGTTCGAGCGAAACGAGATACGGTACGGTCGGATCGGCGGCACGCGCCCGGGCGCGCGCCTCGAGGTTGGCGAACCATGCGCCGCGCACCAACGTTTCGGACGGCTGCATCTCCGCGCGGTACGTCGAGCGGAACTCGCGACGATACGGCCAGCGGCTGCGCGGCACGGTGGTGTCGGCCAACAACGCCTGCACCGAACGGCCGTTCACGGCGTCCACGCGCATCGTGACGATGGGCGTACGCTGTACGACCGGGAGGGCGCGCGCCCGCAACAGCGAGTCGAGCGCCGTCGCCTGATTGTCCTGCACGTCGAAGAACAGCAGGTTGCCGGCCGATGCGGCCTCGGTACGCTGCACCTGACGCAGCAGGTTGGCCTGCACCAGATACACCGTGGTCAACAGAAACGCGCCGAATCCCAGCGCCAGCGTCACGGGGCGCGTTTGATTGGCCGGGCGATGCAGGTTGGCGATCCCCTGCCGCAATTCGAACGGCCATGAAGGACGCGGCAACCGCCGAGCCACCCGGATGAGCCCCGTCGCGGCCGCCCAGAGGACGAGAACGACGCCAACGATCCCGCCGCTGGTTGCGAGTCCGGTGCGCAGGTCGCCCATGCGCGTGATCACGATCAGGATCATGCTGCTGATGAGCAGCGTGTCCACGGCGAGGCGGGCCGGGTCACGCCACTCGCGCGGCAGCGCCTCCGCATCGATCGATCGGCGAATCGCTTGCAGCGGCGAGACGCGACGGAGTGCCAGCAGCGGGCGCAGCGCGAAGATCAGTGCCACCCACACGCCGGTCGCGAGCCCGAGCAGCAGTGGGATCGGCTCAAGCGCGATCGTCACATCCACCGGCAGGAATTCGCCAACGACCTGCGGCAGCAGGAACTGCACGGCAACACCGAGCAGGACGCCAGCGGTCGCGCCCAGCAGCCCCATCGCTGCCGCCTGCACCACGTACAAGGCGACCACCTGCCGACTCGTCGCCCCGAGGCATCGCAGCACCGCGACGGTATCGATCTTCGACGAGACAAAGGCATGCACGCCGCTGGCGACGCCAATACCGCCGAGCAACAAGGCGATGAGGCCGATGATGCTCAGGAAATCGGCGAGCCGCGCGACGGCTTGTGTGAAATCCTGCTCGGTGTCGGAGACGGTGCGAATCCGGACGCGCGTGCGCACCGCGCCACTGGCCAACGTCGATGGCGCAGTGGAGTCCGATGTAGCGACCGCCGACGGAGTCTCCTCCTCCTCAGCGTCTGCGGCTGGGCTGTTGCGGCGTTCGCGCCCGTCGCGTGCCTCCTCGAGGGCGGCGTTGGTCGGATCAATGCGCCACCGGAGCGCGCGCGCCATCGCATTGGCTGGTGTGGGCTCGCGCTGCGCCGGTGGCAATTGCAGCACCACGCTGTATTCGGCACGACTCCCGGTTTGCAGCAGCTGCATCTGCGGCAGCCATCGCGCCGACACGTACACGCGCGGGCCGATCACGGCGGTGATCCCCGCGTCGCCCGGGACATTGCCGAGCGTCCCGGCGATGGTGAAGCGCTGCTGACCAAGGCGCAGGTGATCGCCCACCTGGGCATCCAGCGCCACCAGCAGCGAGGGATCCACAAAGACCACGGTGTCGGTATGCACGCGCGCCCACGCCGTCCGAGGCACCGTCTCGATGGCCCCATAGAACGGATAACCATCCGTCACCGCCCGCACCTGCACGAGTCGCGTTGCCTCCGAGGGCTCGGCCAGCGCCATGGACGCGAACGTGGTCACGCGGGCATGACGGACGCCGCGCGTGGCCAGCGAATCGAGCAGCGTGTCGGTGACGGCCGGAAGGGCGGCGCGCGCCTGCCACGCCATGTCGCCGCCCAGCAGCGTCCGGGATTGTTCGCGGATCGAGCGGGTGACGTTGCCGGCGAACGAGTCGATGGCCACGAGTGCCGCCACACCGAACGCGATGGACGACATGTACAACGCGAGCCGACGGCGTGCCGTGCGGCTCTCCCGCCAGGCCAAACGAAGCAGGGCCGCTGTGGTCATGCGCCCGACGGGTGCTCGTGGGCGATGTCCTCGACGATCACCCCGTCGCGCAAGCGGATCGTCCGCTGCGTGCGGGCGGCGAGCGACGCGTCGTGCGTAACGAGGACAATCGTGCAGCCGCGCTCGCGATTGAGCTCCTGCAAGAGGGCGACGATGCGTTCACCGGTCACCCCGTCGAGGTTGCCGGTGGGTTCGTCGGCGAAGAGGATCTTGGGGGTATTCACGAAGGCGCGCGCCAGTGCGACCCGCTGTTGCTCGCCCCCGGAGAGCTGCTGCGGGACGTGATGGAGCCGATCGCCGAGTCCCACGCGCGTGAGCAGGGCCGTGGCGCGCTGCGTGGCGTCGTGGGTGGTGGTGGTGCCAGCCAACTCCAGCGGCACCTGGACATTTTCCAGCGCCGTTAGTGTCGGGATCAATTGAAAGCTCTGGAAGACGAACCCAACTTTCTCCCCGCGCAGGCGCGCGCGATCATCTTCATCCAGCGTGCTGAAGTCGACGCCGTCGAGGGACACGGAACCGCGGCTCGGGGTATCGAGACCGGCCAGCAACCCGAGCAGCGTCGTTTTGCCGCTGCCGGAGGGGCCGACGATCGAGACGAACGCGCCGGCCGGCACGGAGAACGACACGTCGCGCAGCACGGTGAGTGGCGCGCCGGAGCCGCTCCGATATTCCTTGGTCAGATCACGGGCAACGAGCATGCGAACGCTGAGCGGAAGGGTGGGACAGATGGTGGGGCTGGTGGCGATCCTGTGGGGGTGCGCCCCGGCTTCGGGTGACGCCACGCGGACGGCCGCCGCCAACGCAAAATCAACGAACGCGGACTCGGCCCCCGATTCGGCGGCGGTACCAGACCAACCGGAGAATACATCGGTCCGTCCCCGGGTGGTGCTGCTGGGGACGAGTCTGACGGCGGGGCTCGGGCTCGATCCGTCGGCGGCGTATCCCGCCGTCCTCGAGCGGCTCGCCGATTCCGCAAAGCTTGCCGTGGATATCGTGAATGCCGGGCTCAGCGGCGAAACGTCGGCCGGGGCGCTGCGTCGGGCATCCTGGGTGCTGGAGCAGCCTGCCGATCTGGTCGTGCTGGAGGTCGGGGCGAATGATGGGCTGCGCGGCGTCGATCCGGATTCGACGTATGCCAATCTGGTCGCGCTGATCGATACCGTGCGTCGCGTTCGTCCCACGGCGCGCATCGCGCTCGTGCAGATGGAAGCCCCGCCCAATCTTGGGGCGCGCTTCACGCGACGATTCCATGACAGTTACGTGCGCGCGGCTCGCGAGACGGGGGTGCCGCTGTGGCCGTTTCTGCTGGAGGGGGTGGCCGGAGACGCCCGGTACAATCAGGCCGATGGGATCCATCCCAACCGGGAGGGTGCCGAGCGGGTGGCGCGGACGCTGTGGCGCTCGCTGGCCCCAGCGATCTCTTCCCCCGTGCATTAGTATTGGCGCATGCGTTCGATCCAGTTGCTTCTTGATGAGGTCGTGCAGGCGGAGTTCGGCGTCAGCGATCTCAGCCGCATCCGTGCCGTCGCGGCCGACAAGGTCGCGGCGAGCGGTCGTGGCCCGGGGCTGGGATCGCGCGCCATGGCGTTCATCGAGGCTACGGCGTCCGTGCGCCGTCGTCCCGAGGCGGAGATGTACGCATTCATCGGGACTCGGCTTGCGCCGTTGGCGTTCAAGGAAGTCCCGGGGCTCCTGCGCTCGTATCAGTCCACACGCTCGATTCTGCTGCAGGTCACTCGCGTCGCGCCGACCGTGCTCGATGCCTTGGTGCCCGGGCTGCCGTATCCGGAGTTCGACGTCGAACTCATCGATGGGGATACGATGCGCGTCGGTTTCGATGGGCCCGAGTCGTTGGCAGACCTCTTCGAAGGGGTGGCGCTCGGCATTGCGCAGTATTTCAACGAGCGGATCATCGTGTCGCGGGCCAATCCGCCCGCCTATGCGCCGAATCGCCGCATGGTCGACGTGCGCGTGATTCCCGAGCGCCGGAACCGGGACGGGGCGGCCCCTGGCGGCGTGGAACGGCGCCGGTTCTTCGGCACTTAAGCCCCGTCGGGTTCGGCGAGCCCTTCCAGCGGCCGCCGTAAAGCGTTAAGTATCAAGGCTATCCCGGTCTTCTGACCGTCTGTTTCCCTTTGTCAGCCCACCGGCTCGCCGGTTTCCGTCATGGCCTTCTCTGCTACCCAGATTCGCCGCGGCATGGTGCTCGTTTTCGAGAACGATCCCTGCCGTGTCATCGAGTTCCGGCATCACACGCCGGGGAACCTGCGCGCGATGGTGCAGGCGAAGCTGAAGAACCTGCGCACCGGCTCGAGCTTCGAGCATCGTTTCCGTGCGGCCGATACGATCATCAAGGCCGACATGGAGACGCGCGAGCTCGAGTATCAGTGGACCGACGGCACCAACTACCACTTCATGGACATCGCCTCGTACGATCAGGTCGAGATGGATGAAGAGACGTTGGGCGATAGCGCGCCGTGGATGCAGTCGGGGCTCAAGATCCTGGCCGAGTATTACAACGGGAAGCCGATCGGCATCGAGCTGCCGAACTCGATGGTGTTCGAGATCGTCGACACGGCGCCGGTGGTGCGTGGCGCGACGAAGACGGCGTCATCGAAGCCGGCCAAGCTCGAGAATGGGGTGACGGTGAACGTCCCCGAATTCGTCGAGCAGGGGACGCGCGTGCGCGTCAATCCGAACACGAGCGAGTATCTCGATCGCGCGAAGGATTGAGTCGCGAGCGGTGGCCGTCATGCGAATCCGTGCATTCGTTGACGGCCCCGCTTGAATTCGGCGTTGGAACCGATTACCGTTTGCGTCTCCCGTGGAATGCCGCCAGTTATTGCTGCGGCGGGCTGACGGGAGGAGTGATCGAAGCAGGGGAGCGCTTCGACGCCCATGGTGGCCGTAGCTCAATCGGTTAGAGCACCGGATTGTGGTTCCGGGGGTTGCGGGTTCGATTCCCGTCGGTCACCCTGAGTCACACGGGCGAGGGTCAGGTCAGCTGACGCTCTCCGGAGGTCCGTAGCTCAATTGGTAGAGCACCGGTCTCCAAAACCGGCGGTTGGGGGTTCGATTCCCTCCGGGCCTGCTGATCGTCTGGCAGGAGTTGGTCGAGTTGGTGCGGTGCAGTGTAGGTCACTGGCGGTATCGTCTAGGGGACTAGGACACAGCCCTCTCAAGGCTGGAACACGGGTTCGAATCCCGTTACCGCTATGGTTGGTGCTGGCAGGTTGTCGTAGCTCCACTCGGCTCCATCGTCTATCGGTTAGGACGCGACCCTTTCAAGGTCGAGAGACGGGTTCGATTCCCGTTGGAGCTACTGGCAGGATTCCGGTTCGCCGGGGTAGGTGCAGGACGTGGTTCGACGTCGGTGGCAGCTTCGTGCTCGCCCTGAGGGTTGGACTGGGGGCGTAGCTCAGTTTGGTTAGAGCACTCGACTGTCACTCGAGAGGTCGCGGGTTCGAGCCCCGTCGCTCCCGTAGTATGGGCTCGGTAGGTGTAGGTCCAGGTTGTCGGTTTCGGCCGTCTACCTCGCTCTGGTGGTGAAATTGGTAGACACGCCGTCTTGAGGGGGCGGTGCCGCAAGGCGTCGCGGTTCGAGTCCGCGCCAGAGCATGTAGGTGTTGGGTATGCAGGTTGCAGCATCGCCACAGTAGCTCAGTGGTAGAGCACCCGATTCGTAATCGGGCGGTCATCGGTTCAATCCCGATCTGTGGCTCTGGTGGAACAGTGCGCAGGGTGGTAGTGTAGCAAGAGGCAGGTGCAGCACCTCGCGGGCGTAATTCAGTTGGTAGAATGCCAGCTTCCCAAGCTGGACGTCGCCGGTTCGAGTCCGGTCGCCCGCTCTGAGACACACAACGCCCCCGTGCCGGGTTCCGGTGCGGGGGCGTTGTGGTTTTTGGCGTACAGGAGG
>JBDKIJ010000403.1:0-6957 GCA_039797155.1 Gemmatimonadota bacterium
CGGGATGCCGCTGATCGTGGTATAGGACACGAGCGGGACCATCGTGTCGCCATGCCCGCCCAGCACCATGGCCTGGATGTCGCGCACGGACACATTGAGCGCCTCGGCGATGAACGACCGATAGCGCGCCGTGTCCAGGACGCCGGCCATGCCGATCACGCGCTCGCGCGGAAAGCCCGTCACCTGCTTGGCGACATAGCACATCACATCGAGCGGATTCGACACCACGATGACGATCGCATTCGGCGACGTGGCCTTGATCTGCTCCGACACCGACTTCACGATGCCGGCGTTCGTATTCAGCAGATCGTCGCGCGACATCCCCGGCTTGCGCGCAATGCCCGCCGTGATCACGACGATATCCGAGCCGGCAGTCGCCTCATACCCGTTCGTGCCGATCACGCGCGTGTCAAAACCCTCGACCGGCGCCGACTCCCACTGGTCGAGCCCCTTACCCTGCGGGATCCCCTCGACGACATCCACCATCACCACCGTGCGGCCGAGCGACTTCTCGGCGATGCGCTGTGCCGTCGTGGCGCCAACATTTCCTGCGCCTACGACCGTGATCTTGTTGACCATAGCTGTACCGATTCTCCGAACGGCTCTACGAACTGAACTGGGAAGTGTGCAACTGCGGACGGTCGCTCCGGCGAAAATGACGTTAGCCGGTTACTCGCAGCGAGACGTCCTGAGGTGCGTTGTTCGGGCAACATAGGGGTCTGCACAAAGTCGAGCAACCGATCCCACACACGTCACCCGCCAACCTCGCTCAGCGCTCGCAGCCCGCCGACCTGCATCTGGAGCAAGGCATGCGCCTTCGGCTTCTCCGCAAGCGCTTGAACGAACAGCGGGGCCAGCGGTTCGCCACGGCGGAGTGCCTCCCGCAACAGGACCTCGTGATCGCCAAACAGGCAGGTGCGAAGCCGACCGTCGGCCGTGAGTCGTACTCGGTTACACCGCTCGCAATACGTGTGGGTCATGGGCGTAATCACCCCGATCGTGCCTCGCCCTCCCTCCAGCCGGTAGTACACCGCCGGGCCATTGCCCCGCGCCGGCCCCTCGTCGGGGACAATAGGACCGATCGACCGGATGCGGTCGAGGACTTCGGTGGTCGGCACTACATGATCCCAGGTGAGCTCTCGCAGCTCCCCGACCGGCATCAGCTCGATGAAGCGGACATGCCACGGATGCTCACGCGTCAGCGCGGCAAAATCGGCAATCTCGTCATCATTGATCCCGCGCATCACCACCACGTTCACCTTGATGGGTCCAATCCCGGCATCCTCGGCTGCCTTTGCCGACGCCACCAGATCAAACCCCAAATCCCGACGCGCAATCTCAACGACCCGATCCGGGCGCAACGAGTCGGCACTGATGTTGACGCGGTCGAGCCCCGCATCGCGCAAGGCGCCAGCCAAAGCCGGCAATCGTACGCCATTCGTTGAGAGCGCGATGTCCTCGATCCCGGGAATCGCGCGCAGCTGCCGGATGAGCGTCGGCAACTCCGGTCGGATCGTCGGTTCGCCCCCGGTGATGCGCAAACGACGGAGTCCGAGTGGCGCGAGTTGGCGCACCACCTCCGCGATCTCCTCATATCGGAGGATGTCGTGTTTCGGGAGCCAGGGGAGCCCTTCCGCCGGCATGCAGTACTGGCAGCGAAAATTGCACCGATCGGTGACGGAGATGCGCAGGTACTCGATGCGCCGCCCGAATTGGTCCTGCATCAGGCGTCTCCTGCAGGCGGGCGGCTGGCGCGCGCGCGGGACGACGTCGGGTCGACCCAGGCACGCTCGCCGTCCACGTAATGCTCCCGCTTCCAAATCGGCACGCGGTGCTTGAGCGCCTCGATGATCTGCCGTGCCCCCTCGATGGCGGGCCCCCGGTGCGGATGAGCCGCCGCAATCACGACGCTGGCCTCCCCGAGCGCGAGTGTCCCAACCCGATGTTCGAGCGCAACGCGAAGGCCGGGCATCTGTGCGCACACCTCGGAGGCAACGGCCCGCAACTCGGAGGCTGCCATCGACTCATAGGCTTCGTAGTCCATCCCCGTCACCGACCGGCCCTCATTCACGTCCCGCACAGTCCCCACAAACATGGACACGGCGCCGATGCCGGAGGCCTGGACCCGCTCATAAAGCCGTCCAAGATCGATCGGCCCCGCCACGATGGCCGAGTGCACCACTCCGTCCTGTTGAGCCACCGTCAGCCTCCCGCCACCGGCGGAATGACGGCCACTTCATCACCGGCACTGATGGTCGCGGAACCATCAACCCAGACCTGATTGACCGCGACCAGCGGTTCCGTCGGCAGGATGTGACCGCCGGGGAGCGTCCGCATCGCGGACACCAGATCGTGCACCGCGCAGGGTGCGTCTATCGGAACGGGAAGGCGTCGCGCCCCAAAGGCATCGGCATACGACGCGAACAACAGCACGGAAACGCTCATCGTACCAACAAGATAGCGGGTGCAATAAAAACTGCCCTGCCAAATCGGACTTGGCAGGGCAGCCGCGGGAACGACCATGAGAGCCCGTTACGCGTCGTGCATCTCCTCAATGTCGTCGTCGTCCAGCAGGTGCTCTTCGATCCCGGCGACCATGGCGCGCAACTCCTTGCTCGGCTTGAACACGGGGACCGGGCGCGCCGAGACCTCGACAGGCGAACCCGTGCGCGGATTGCGGGCCATACGGGTCTTCCGCTGGCGGATCTTGAAGGTGCCGAACCCGCGAACCTCAATATTTTTCTGCTCCTGCAGCGCCTCCTTGATCGCATCGAGGAAGGCGTCGACCACGCGGGCGCAGTCTTTCTTGGAGATGGTCGGGCCAGCCGTTCGCGCAATGCGCGCCGTGACGTTCTCGACCAGATCGGCTTTGGTCATGAAGCTCTACGAGAGGGGCTGCGAGCCGGCCCCACAAGGTAAAAACCGGCTCGCCTCGGAGATCGAACGTACGACCTTAGTGCTTATCAGTCAAGCGTTTGGGCCACTTCACGTGCGACGGGCTTGCATCGCCGAGATGAACTGATCGAACAACGGAACGGCGTCATGCGGACCGGGCGCGGCCTCAGGGTGATACTGGACCGCAAATACCGGGAGCGACCGATGCCGCAGCCCTTCGACCGTCCCATCGTTCAGATTCACGTGCGTGACCGCGAGATCCGGAGCCCCTTCCACCCCCTCCGGGGAGCCGGCGACGGCAAACCCGTGATTCTGGGAGGTGATCAGAACCTGACCGGTGGCGAGATCCTTGACCGGTTGATTGCCGCCACGATGTCCGAATGGCAGCTTGACCGTTCGCCCCCCGAAGCTGAGCCCGAGCAGCTGATGCCCCAGGCAGATCCCGAACATCGGGAGGTTCGTCGCAGCAATGGTGCGGATCGCGTTCGGCGCATACGTGACGGCCGCCGGATCGCCGGGCCCATTAGAGAGGAAGACGCCATCCGGGCTCATCGCCAGCACCGCATCCGCCGGGGTCTCCGACGGCACCACTGTCACCCGGCATCTGTGCGACGCAAGGAGGCGGAGAATATTGCGCTTGATGCCGAAATCATACGCCACCACATGGAACGGCGCATCGCCGGCCCCCCACGAATACGGTTCCTTCGTGGACACGATCGTGGCGAGGTCGAGCCCTTCCATGCTCGGACATCCCTCAAGCGCCTGCAGCGCCTCCTTGGACGGCTGCTCACCAAGGCCGATCACGCCACGCATGACGCCAACATTGCGGAGATGGCGGGTCAAGCGGCGCGTGTCCACGTCCGTGAGCACCGGGACCTCAGCCGCGGCCAACCATTCGGGGAGGCCGGCCGTGGCCCGCCAGTTGGAGTAGGTCGGGGAAAGTTCGCGGCAGACCACGCCAGCGACCTGCGGTCGTGCCGACTCCGGATCTTCCGTGTTGACGCCGTAATTGCCGATATGCGGCGCCGTCATCACCACGATCTGCCCGCGGTAGGAGGGGTCGGTGAACACCTCCTGATAGCCCGTCATGTTCGTGGTGAATACGACTTCGGCGACGGTCGGCATCGTCGGCCCGACCAAGCGACCAAGGAAAAGGGTTCCATCCTCAAGGAGGAGGAACCCCTTCGGCGCGTGCATCGTCACCGCGCTTACTTCTTCGCCGGCGCGTCCGGCGAGGCCGGCTGCGTCAACGGCGCCGCAGGCGCGGCCGCACCACCTGTCGCCGGGGCGGCCGGTGCCGAAGGCGCCGGTGCGGCCAACTTATCAAGGACCGACTTCGGTGCGGCTGACCGCGACGACATGACTTGCAGGATGAAGGCGAGTCCGAGGAAAATCCCCCCACACCACCAGCTGGCCTTCGTCAGCAGGTTCCCCGCCTGACGCGTGCCAATGAGCGAGTCTGCCGACGAGCTCGCGCCCCCAAAGCTGGCAGCAAGTCCACCGCCCTTGCCCGACTGGAGGAGCACGGCAGCCGCCAGAACCAGCGCGTCGAGAATGAGAAGAATCAGCAGAAACGTGTACATGGCACCACGACGGGAAGACAAGGAGGCCAACCGGCGGGAAACCCGCCTCAGCCTCGTATATTCGCAGGGCGAAAGCGCCTAGGCAAGTCCTTTACCGGCCAGCAGTTGAGCAGCGAAACCGAACAGCCCTCACGCGCGCACGATGCTGGCCCAACTGTCCGGATCGAGTGAGGCGCCACCGACCAGTAACCCATCCACGTCCGGTGCGGACAGCAAGCTCGACGCATTCCCCCGATTGACCGATCCCCCATAGAGAATCGGAATCTCCAAGGCGATCCGGTCGCCAGCCCGGGCCGCGAGTGCTCGGCGCAATACGCCATGAATCTCGCTGGCATCCTCCGGGGTGGCCGTCCGGCCGGTCCCGATGGCCCAGACCGGCTCATACGCCAACATGATCCCGGGAAGCTGGGAATCCTCGAGCGCCGCCAGCCCGGCCGCCAACTGGCGTTCCACCACATCCGCGGTACGCCCAGCCTCCCGCTCCTCGAGGGTTTCGCCGACACACAGCATGGGCGTCAATCGGGCCTGCGCGATGAGCGCCATCTTCCGTGTGGTCATGGCGTCGGTCTCACCGAATACATGCCGCCGCTCGGAGTGTCCGACCAGCACGACGCGAGCCCCGGCATCGCGCGCCATCAACACCGAATTCTCACCGGTGAACGCCCCCTGCACTTCGTCATGCACGTTCTGCACGCCGACCCAGATATCTGGCCGCTCGCGAAGCCCGTCGACCACCGTAGTCAGCGTGAGCGCCGAGGGGAAGAAGATCAGCGTCCGCTCACTGATACGGGGTGACTGGGCCAGGAAACGCTGCAAGAACGCGCGCGCATCGGTCGGCCCGTGATTGAGCTTCCAATTGGCGGCAATGACCGGCTTGAGATGCATGGAGACGTAAGTGCGTAACGGGGAATTGCCGCGGACGGTGTGCCGCGTCGGCGTCAGTGTGCGTCGAGCGCGGCGACACCGGGGAGAATCCGTCCCTCGAGGAACTCGAGCGACGCGCCGCCGCCGGTTGAGACATGGGACATGCGATGCTCAAGTCCTGCTTCGGAGACCGCGGCTGCGGAATCCCCCCCACCGATGATGGTGATCGCGCCGTGGTCCGTCGCGTCGGCCATCGCCTGAGCCACCTGCATTGTGCCCACATCGAACGGCGGCCGTTCGAAGACGCCCATGGGTCCGTTCCACAGCACCGTTTTGGCCTGAGCGATCCGCTCCCGATACAGCGCCACGGAAGCCGGGCCGATATCGAACATGGCTTGATTGGTCGGAATCGCGTCGCGCGCGACCACCTGCACGGCGTCCGTGGCATCCATCGCCGGCGCCACCACCGCGTCGACAGGCAAGACCAGCTTGTCGCCCGCACGGCGTAGCAGCTCGCGTGCCATGTCGAGTCGGTCCGGCTCCACCAGCGAGCGACCCGTTTCGAGCCCCATCGCGCGGAAGAAGGTACACGCCATCGCCCCGCCGATCAGGAGCGCATCGACCTTGGGCAGGAGTGCTTCTACCACATCGATCTTCCCGGAAATCTTGGACCCACCGAGAATCGCCACGAAGGGACGGCTCGGTGCGGCTAACGCTCCACCGAGATACGCGAGCTCCTTCTCCATGAGCAGGCCAGCCACGGCCGGGCGACAGAATTGGGCGATGCCCGCCGTGCTGGCATGCGCGCGATGCGCCGTGCCAAACGCATCGTTCACGTACACGTCACCCAACTGCGCCAGCTGGAACGACAAGGCGTCATCGTTCCGCTCCTCACCGGGGAGGAAGCGCGTGTTCTCGAGCAGGAGCACCTCACCCACCGGCAGGGTATCCGTCGCCTCGATGGCCGCGGTACTCGCCGTCTCCGAGAGAAAATGGACGGGGACCGTCATCAGTTCTCGGAGGCGATCCGCGACCGGCTCCAACGAATACATCGGATCGGGCGCTCCCTTGGGACGACCGAAATGCGACAACAAAATCACCCGGGCGCCCGCATCAAGCAGGGCCTGGATGGTCGGCAGTGCCGCCGTGATCCGGGTATCGTCGGTCACGCGCCCCCGCGAATCGAGGGGCACGTTGAAATCGACGCGAACCAGCGCACGACGGCCCTTCAGCGCCTCCGGCGGGAGATCGCGAATGGTGTTGGTCATCGCCTCAGAGACGGGCGCCGACGAAGCGCATCAGATCCACGCAGCGGGTGGAGTAGCCCCACTCGTTGTCGTACCAGCCGGACACCTTCACCATGGTGCCGTTGATGACGATCGTGCTCAGCGCGTCCAGCGTGCACGAATGCGGATCGCCGATGTAGTCCACCGACACCAGCGGCACCTCGCTGTACCCCAGCACGCCGGCCAACGCGCCGTCGCTGGCCGCCTTGAATGCGGCGTTTACCTCATCCTTCGTGACCGGCCGCTCGACGATGCACGTCAGGTCGGTCAGCGATACATCGGGGGTGGGAACGCGCACGGCCACGCCGTCGATCTTCCCCTTCACTTCC
>JBDKIJ010000404.1:0-3576 GCA_039797155.1 Gemmatimonadota bacterium
GCGTCACGCAACAAGGGACGAATATCGCGCGCCGAGATTGAGACCTCGCCGGCCTCCGTCCGCAGCACGATCGCCGACGCACGCCCGGATGCCGTCCGCTCCCCGATGGTAAAGGCGCGGAGGCGCGGCGCCCGTCCGCTGGCCGGACGCATCAGCGGCCCTTGTGCCCTAAGGGCCCGCGCGACGATCTCGCCCAGCTGCGTTTCGTCGAACTCGGCCGTCCACTGATTGCGCGGCGAGAGGTCGCAGTATGGCCGGCCCGTCCGCGGATCCGTATCGTCGACGGGACGGAGATGGGCCGCGTCGCGACCGTCGTGCCACGCCTCCCGCGGCCCCGCCGTCCGCCCCCCGCACGAGGCGAAGTATGGCGCGTCCACCAGGCGCCCAGCGAACTGCAGCACCAATCCCGTCGTCGCGCCAATCGCGGCGTCCACGACGGGGTGCTCGACCTCCACACCGCCATACACCTGATGCTGAATCGTCGCCGTCACATGCCAACCGGACGGAGGGACAGATCCTGCCGTCACCCGCTGGTAGGTATAGCTCCGCGCCGCAATCGCCTGGGCCTCGAGCGCGGGGGCATCCGACAGCTGCCGGGTCGGCAGCTCGAGCGGCACCACACCGCGCAGATACTCCTCGACCGGCAACCGATTCACGACGAGGAGGCCGGTGTCTGTGGCAACAAAGACCACCTCCCCGCGATACCGCTTGCCTCCGACGCGAAGGAGCACACCGCTCCCCATCGACCGCGCCACGAACGGACCACTGCGCCAGGGGGTCGTGTCGCCGCCATCACCCGCGAGACGAAGCTGGCGCCCGCGTCGCTCGACGCGCCACGCTTCGCTCCCCTTGCCGCGAACGAAGCCCCGGGTGCTACCCTGCTCGTCCACTTTCCACGCCCCGGTGGCACTCACTGGCACCACATCGGCGGTCCCACCCAACGCGACCAGCACCGTGCGATCCGCGACAAGGCGCCCCGCCCGTTCCAGCACGACGCCGGATTCCGCCGACGCACGCGCCGGCTCCGGTCTGGTCTGCCGCGGCACCGACTCCGCCGGGCGCGAGGCGCACGCCGCGACGAACAGGGCGCAGAGGGGCCCCAAGGGGCGAAGGAGAATCATCGGATGCATGGGTTCACGACCCGTGACGACTCGACCCCGCCCCCGTCACAGCACGCGACCAACGATTAGTCCTTCCCGTCGAGTGCGGCGGCCAACGCGGCATCGAGACGCACCAGCGTCTCGCCGATCTCGTGCGCTCCGTGTGCGGCCGACATGAATGCGGCCTCGAACGCCGACGGCGCCAGGCTAACGCCGCGGCGGCGCGCGGCGTGGAAGAAGCGCTTGAATAGCGCCACGTCCGCCTGCTTCGCATCGTCGTAGGTCCGCACCACCCCGTCGCGGAAGAAGAACCCCCACATCGAGCCGGCATGACTGGCGGCGAAGGGCACCCCGTGACGCGCGGCGATGTCGCGCATCCCCTGCACCAGATCGGCCGTGTGCGCCGTGATCCAATCGTGTACCGGGCGCGTGAGGGCGCTCAGCGTCGCAAGCCCCGCCGCCATGGCGAGGGGATTCCCGGACAGCGTTCCCGCTTGATAGACCGACCCGGTGGGCGCCACATGCTCCATGAGGGCGCGGGCGCCGCCATACGCCGCCACCGGCAACCCACCGCCAATCACCTTGCCAAGCGCCGTGAGATCGGGGGTGACGTTGAACCGCTCCGCGGCGCCTCCATAGGCAATGCGGAATCCGGTCATCACCTCGTCAAACACCAGCAAGGCGCCGGTCTCCGTCGCGATCCGACGCAGCCCCGGAATGAACTCGGGGGTCGGCTCGATGAAGCCGCTGTTGCCGACAATCGGCTCCAGCATGATCGCCGCGAGCGGCACCTCGCGCGCAATCCGCTCGGCCGCCTCGAGGTCGTTGTAGGCACACGTGATCGTCAGCTTCGCCACCGCATCCGGTACGCCGGGGGAATCCGGTAAACCGAGCGTGGCCACCCCGCTGCCGGCGCGCACGAGGAAGGCATCCGCGTGCCCGTGATAGCACCCCTCGAACTTGAGGATGTACTCCCGCTTGGTCACGGCGCGGGCGAGACGCGCGATACTCATCGCCGCCTCCGTCCCGCTCGACGTGAACCGCACCATCTCGAGATGCGGCATGCGATCGGCGATGCGATCCGCCAGCTCGACTTCGCGCTCGGTCGGCATACCGAAGCTCGTCCCCTGCTGCATCGCCAGCTGGACCGCCTCGAGCACCACGTCGGGCGCATGCCCGAGCACGAGTGGACCCCACGACAGGACGTAGTCGATGTACTCGTTGCCGTCGACATCCCAGACGCACGCGCCCTTGCCGCGCGCCGCCACGAAGGGTTCGCCACCAACACCACGAAACGCGCGAACGGGCGAATTGACGCCGCCCGGAAAGCGCGAGCGCGCTCGAGCCATGACGTCAGCTGAGCGCGCCGAAGCGGTGTAGTACGGGACGTGCGAGCCAGCAGGTATCGCGGTCATCGGCCGTAGCTCCCCACGGATGTCGGGTCTATCCCGACCAGCGGCAACGTGCGCACCGGTCGGGGCGCGGTCTTCGGCAGGTCGACCACCTGCCGCAGTACCGCGCGGAAATCGTAATCATCCACCACCTGCTCTACCTGGACGTCGAGGAACGCGCCGGGAGCGATCGACTCCCCGCCCGCCGTCACGACGTGCACCAGCCCATCAATGTCGTCCGCCTGCCACGGCGCACGGGCCAGCCAGACGCCGGCCTCGTCGCTCCGCCGCTCGACGAGCACGCGCGCCTCCCGATTCAGGAAGCGCTCGTACCGCTCCGCCGTAATACTGCGCTGTAATTCCTCGATCCGCTCCTTCCGTTCCTGCTTGATCGACTCGGCGACGTCGTCGTCCATGGCATGCGCTCGCGTCCCTTCCTGGGGCGAGTACGTGAACACCCCCACCCGATCGAATTGCAGCTCTTCGAGGAAATCGCAGAGGATGCGGAAGTCGTCCTCCGTCTCGCCGGGGAACCCGACGATGACCGAGGTGCGGACCGCCAGCTCGGGGACGGTCGCTCGGTACTGCGCCAGTCGCTCGCGAATCGTCTTTTGCCGCTCCGGGCGACGCATCCGTGCCAACACGGCATCGCTCCCATGCTGCATCGGCGTGTCGAGATACCGGACGATCCGCGGGTTGGCTGCGATCACCTCGAGCAGCCGCGGCGTAATGCCGGTGCTGTAGAGATAGAGATTGCGGATCCACGGAATACTGGTCTCACGAACGAGAGCTTCCAGGAGCTCCGGGAGCCCGATGCCATCCCGACGATCGCGCCCGTAATGGGCGAGATCCTGCGCCACGAGATTCAACTCGCGCGCCCCCTGCGCCTCAAGGAGCTGCGCCTCGCGGACGAGATCCGCCAGCGCAAACGACCGATGCTTGCCGCGCATGAGCGGAATGGCGCAGAAGGCACAGCCGTGATCACACCCTTCGCTGATCTTGAGGTAGCGCACCGCGGCGTGATCGCCACTGAACAGCCGCACCCCGGGATGTTCTACCAGCGATCCGCCGAGGAGGCCCCGTTC
>JBDKIJ010000405.1:0-10700 GCA_039797155.1 Gemmatimonadota bacterium
GTTCCACCCGCTTGGCAAGGAGCACATCGCCAAGATCGTGTCCGTCCTCTTCGCCGACGTGCAGAAGCGCCTGGCGGAGGAGGAGATGCAGATCAAGCTCACCCCCGAGGCGACCGAATTCCTCGTCAACCACGGCCACGACGAGCACTTTGGCGCCCGTCCGCTCAAGCGGGCGATCCAGCGCTACGTCGAGGATCCTCTCTCGGAGAAGATCCTGATGGGTGAATTCTCCCGGGGCGACGAGATCGAGGTTGACGTGTCGGCGACGGAGAAGGAAAAGCTGGAATTCCGGGTCCTGTCCCCGACCCCGCAGACTTGATGCTGAAGGCAACCCCGTCCCGTGTGACGGTGTCGAACGGCCGGCCCTCGTGGTCGGCCGTTTTGCATGGTCCGGGGTATCACGCGGTGCCGGATCGTTCGGGATACCGGGAGAGACGCCGCTTGGGGTCTGCCCGGCGCTGATATGCGCTTATATTTCAAGGCTATGCTGATTCGCGCTCCCCAGTTCTCCCGTTGGCTCGGGCGTCTTGCCGCCGTCCTCCTGCTCGCCGTGATGTGGCCGTCGGCCGCCGCGGCGCAGGACATGTCGGGGCGGTGTACGACCGCGGATTCCATTGCCGTCCGCGGGCAGTCCCGCGTGGCTGAGTCCAAGATCCGAGCCGAGGCCGGATTGCAGACCGGGGTGGCCATGAATTTCCCGGCCCTGCAACGGGCCATCAAGGCGGTGTATCGCCTCGGGGAGTTCGATGATGTGCAGATTCAATGCGATCTTGAGAGCGTCCCGAACAAGGTGCTGACCGTCGTCCTGGTCCGTGAGCGGGCGATCCTCGGCGAGATCTCGGTGAAGGGCCCCAAGGCCGTGTCTGAGCGGTCGATCAAGGACAAGATCGACTTGCTGATCGGGCGCCCGATCGATCCCTTGCAGATCGCGAAGGCGGTCGCGCGCATCGACTCGACGTACGAAAAGTCCGGCTACTATCTGGCCCGCGTCCGCGTGGATTCCTCGAAGCAGGACGATGGGCGTATCGCGTTGGCATTTGCCATCGATGAGGGGCGACGTCTCGCCATTTCCGGCATTGATATCGTCGGCAACAGCGGCGTGAAGGACGCGCAGGTTGTTGGCGCCATGAAAACGAAGCCCGAGGGGTTCTGGTGGTTCCGCAAGGGCGAGTTTGACGAAGACAAGTTCGTGGGCGACCTCGGTGAGCGCATTCCGGACCTGTATGCCCGGCTCGGCTATGTCGACATGCGCATTTCGAAGGACACGCTCATGGTCGATCGCGACCGAGGGAAGGGGCTGCTGCAGGTCGGGATCGACGAGGGGCCGCGCTTCCGTGTCGGCTCTTTCGAAATTGCCGGCAACCGCCGATTCCCCACCGAGGATCTGAAGAAGTTCTATCCCTTCGAGGGGAACGATCCGACGTTGGGGCAGCGGGTCAAAGGGCTCATCAAGCGCGAGGCGTCGGCGCCGGAAGGGATCTTCGATCAGAAGAAGTGGGATGACGCCCTCGAGAAGATCAACAATGAGTACCGCAACAACGGCTACCTGTACGCGCAGGTTCGCCCCGTGGTGGAGCGTCGGTTCGAGGGAGCGGATTCCACGCCGACGGTGAATCTCCGCTGGGAAATCGACGAGAAGAATCCGGCGATCGTGAACCGCATCGAGATCGTTGGCAATGACTTTACGACGGACGATTGCATCCGTCGACAGATCTTCCTGGTTCCGGGTGGCCCGTTCAATCAGCAGTTGCTGATCCGGAGCTATCAGAGCATCGGCAACATGAACTTCTTCGAGTCGCCGATGCCGTTCCCCGACTATCGCCCGATCAACGATCAGGGTGATGTCGATATCGTGTTCCGCGTGAAGGAGAAGCGCACCGGCAGCATCAACTTCGGCGCGTCGATGGGGCAGGGTGGTGTCGGTTTTGGCGGTTTCATCGGTCTCGAGCAGCCGAACCTGTTCGGGTTGTGCAAGTCGGGGCGCCTCAACTGGCAGTACGGCCGCTTCTTCAATGACTTCACCGCCACCTACACTGATCCGGCGCTCCGTGGCACCCGGATGTCGGGTGCGCTCAGCGCGTATCGTACGCAGTCCCGGTTCATCGTCGGTAACCTGGGGCAGAACATCCGGACGGGTGCCCAATTGCGCTTCGGATTGCCGGTGCCGTGGTCGTATTTCTCGAATTTCGCCATTTCATACAATGGGGAATCCGCGACCTTCACCTCCGGTACGATTGTCGGCTCCTGTTCACGCAATTGTCTCCGTTCGAATCTCGGCCTCGAGTACACCTCGGATACCCGAGTGGACCTTCCGTTCGCCACGCAGGGTACCTTGAAGACGGTGACCACGGACTTCAGTGGCGGCCCATTGGGCGGGACGGTCAACTTCCAGCGCGTGACGACCGAGATGCGTGGTTATGCGCTGCTGGGTCAGGTTGGCGGCAACACGCCGGGTTCGCAGCCGGTCAAGTTCACCGTTGGCCTCACGGCGCGTGCCGGTTCGCTGTTCGGCAACTCGGGCCCCTTCTTCTTCCAGCAGCAGTTCGCGGTCGGCGGGGTGATGTTCGGCCAGCAGTTGCGCGGGTATCCGGAGTTCTCCGTGACGCCCGCCGGCTTCAACCCGGGGACCGATCAGTACCGCTCGGACCCGGCGTCGTTCGGCAATGCCTTCATGACGGTCACCGGGGAACTCGGGCTCCGGTTCAACCAGATGTTCTACCTGAACGTGTTTACGGACGCCGGCAACAATTGGGCGGCGGCACGTCAGATCAACCCCACCCGCCTCTTCCGTTCCGCCGGATTCGGGGTATCTACCGTTACGCCGCTTGGGCCGCTCGGGCTTGATCTGGCGTACGGGTTTGACCGGACCAAGGTGGATATCACGACGGGGCGCATCGTGAAGGACCCGCGGTGGCAGTTCCATTTCCGACTCGGTCAGCTCTTCTAACACTGGACTTTCGACTCATGCGTCTCTCCGCCTTCCTCAGCGCGTGCGCACTCGTGGCCACCGTCCCCGCCGTGACCTCCGCGCAGGCCGCCCAGAAGTTCGCCTTCGTCAATTCGCAGGCCATTCTCGCCAACGCACCGGGGCGGGCCGAGGCCGAAGCGACTTTTGAGAAGGAGATGGCCGGCGTCCGCACGCAGTTGCAGAAGCTGCAGGATTCGGTCAACACGATGAGCGAAGCCTTCGCGAAGGAGGAGGTGTCGCTTTCGCCGGCCGCGAAGGAAACGCGCCTCAAGGCGCTGCGGGAGAAGGAAGCCGCGTGGCAGCAGCAGGCGCAGCGTCTTCAGGATCAGGCGCAGGATCGGCAGGAACAGCTGATGCAGCCGATCATGGAAAACCTCCGCAAGGTGTTGGATGATGTCCGCATGGACGGCGGCTACGCGTTCATCTTCGATGTGGCGGCTGGTGCGTTCATCGTGTCGGCCGACAAGAATCTCGATATCACCGATCGCGTGATTTCCCGCCTACGGCTCAGCGCGCCCAAGGCGGCGCCGGCTGCTGGCCCGGCCAAGCCGGCGACGGGTCCCGCATCGGCTCCCGCTGGTGTGACCACCAAGAAGCCCCCGGTGGAGTAACGGCCGCGTGAGCGGTCCGTCTTACCCTTCGATGGAAGGCGGCGGTGATGGGCGAGAGCCCATCACCGCCGCTGACGTTGCGGCACTTGTCCACGGGCGCTTGGTTGGCGACCCCGGCGTGGTCGTGCGAGGAATCGCTCCGCTGGATCGCGCTGGAATGCACGATCTGAGCTTTCTGGCGACCCCGCGGTACGCGTCCTGGTTCACCACGTCGCAGGCGGGGGTGGTCCTTGTGGCGCCGTCCTTCGAGACGTTGGCGGGGGCACCGCGGACGCGTGTTGTGGTCGACAAGCCCATGGACGCGTTGGTGCAATTGCTGGCGCGCTTTCATCGACCCGTCCCCCGTCGTGCCGGTATTCATCCGACCGCCGTCCTCGATGCGACGGCTCACGTCGGGGAGGATGTGACGATCGAGGCGCACGCCGTGGTCGAGGCCAATGTCGTCATCGGCGCCGGGTCCTGGATCGGTGCGAATACTGTCGTGAGCACGGGGAGCGTGCTGGGTCGCGATGTCCGGCTCTTCCCCAATGTCACGGTCTATCCGTACACGGAACTTGGTGACCGGGTGGTCCTGCATGCGGGCGCGCAGGTTGGGCGTGAGGGGTTCGGTTTCGTATCGCAGCCAACCGGCGTGCTGCGCATTCCTCACGTCGGCCGATGCATTCTCGAGCAGGATGTGGAGATCGGCGCGAACAGTTGCGTCGATCGCGGCAGCGTGGACGACACCGTGATCGGGGCCGGCACCAAGGTGGATAGCCTGGTGCAAATCGGCCACAACGTGCGAATCGGCCGCTTCTGCTTTCTTGCATCGCAGGCGGGGGTTGCTGGCTCCACGCGCATCGAGGACGGCGTGCAGATCGGTGGACAGGTCGGGCTCAGTGGTCACCTCACCGTTGGCGCCAAGGCGACCGTCGCCGCGCAGGCTGGCGTCTTCGGGGACATTCCGGCGGGTGAGCTCTGGTCTGGCTATCCCGCCCGTCCGCATAAGGAGCAGCTGCGGTCGCAGGCCGCGGTCGCCCGTCTCGCGAAGCTGATTCGCCCACTGGAGCGGTTGCTTGGCGCATCCGGCGGCGGCGGGACGACCGGCGAGCAGACATCCGCATGATCGCGCCAGCCCGTCGGGCCGGGGACGTGAACCCGTCGGCGTCGCGCACACTCGCGTCGACGGCGCCCGTGATGGGGCAGTCCCGACGGACGATCGCCCGTGAGACGGTGGTCGAGGGCATTGGCCTGCATCTGGGTCGCCCCTGTCGGCTCGTCTTTCGTCCGGCGACGGTCGGATCGGGTATTGCCTTCGTGCGCGATGACATGCCGGGGACAGCCCCAATTCCGGCGCGCGTGGATGTGGCCGTGGAAGCTGAGCGTCGCACACAGCTGGGGACGGGTGATGCCGCGTTGCACACCGTGGAACACGTGCTGGCAGCGGTTGGGGCGTTGCAGATTGATGATCTCGAGATCGGAATGGATGGCCCTGAACCTCCGATCATGGACGGCAGCGCCGCAGCCTTTCTCGCCGCGCTGGATCAGGCCGAGGTCATATCGCACGGTGGCCGGCGAGAGTGGCTCGTGCTGCGGAAATCGATTCGCGTGGTGGATGGGGACTCGGTCTACGAGGCCCACCCCAGTTTCGGCCTGCAACTCGAGGTCACGATCGATTTTCCACATCCCCTTATTGGCGCGCAGCAGGGGCGTTATGCCGTGTCGGAACGGGTATTCCGGGAGGAGCTCGGGGCGGCGCGGACCTTCGGTTTCGTCCATGAGGTGGACGCGCTGCGCCAGAAGGGATTGATTCAAGGGGCGTCCACGGCGAATGCCGTGGTGCTCGATGCGTCGGGGGTCGTGGACACCACGCTCCGCTGGCCCGACGAATTCGTGCGGCACAAGGCTCTCGACTGCGTCGGAGATCTCGTGCTCGCTGGTGCGCCGGTTCGGGCGCGCATCGTGGCGCATAAACCCAGTCACCGGGGGACGGTTGCCCTGGTGCGTGCCCTCGTGCAACACGCCGTACGGGAGTCCGCTGTGTATACGATCGAAGACATCCTCCAGGTCCTGCCGCATCGCTATCCGTTCCTGCTCGTGGATCGGATCCTCGAGATCGAGGAGGGGAAGCGGATCGTGGGGCTCAAGAACGTCACGATCAACGAGCCGTTCTTTCAGGGCCATTTCCCCGGACACCCGATCATGCCCGGGGTGCTCATCATCGAGGCGATGGCGCAGGTCGGGGGCATGCTGCTGATGCGCACTGTCACCGATCCGACGAGCAAGGTGGTCTACTTCATGTCGCTCGATGGCGTCAAGTTCCGCAAGCCGGTGAAGCCGGGAGACCAGCTGCGGTTCGAGCTGGAAGTGGTGCAGATGCGCGGTACGATGTGCAAGATGAAGGGCGTCGCGCTGGTCGATGGGCAGGTCGTGACGGAGGCCGAGATGGCGGCCATGGTACGCGATCGATGAGCACTGGGTCGGCGACCCGTATTCACCCGAGTGCCATCATTGATCCATCGGCCACGATTGGTGCGGGGGTCGAGATCGGACCGTGGGTAATCGTGGGTCCGCAGGTCACGATTGGCGACGGATGCCACATCGCGGCGCGCGCGAGTCTCGAGCGGAATGTGCGGCTCGGCGCGCGGGTTCAGGTCGGGGTGGGGGCGATCCTCGGCGGCGATCCGCAGGATCTCAAGTATCGTGGCGAAGAAACGTGGGTGGAGATCGGCGACGATACCACCATCCGCGAGTACGCCACGATCAATCGGGGGACGGCGCATTCCGTCACCACCCGCGTGGGGCGGCACTGCTTCATCATGAGCTACGTGCACCTCGCGCACGATTGCGACCTTGGCGATCATGTGCTGATCTCCAACGGCACCCAGCTCGCGGGGCACGTGCATGTCGAGGATCGCGCGATCATCTCGGGACTGTGCGCCATTCACCAGTTTGCGCGCATCGGGCGGCATTCGTTCATTGGCGGATGTTCCCGGGTGTCTCAGGACGTGCCACCGTTCGTCCGCGCCGTCGGCAATCCGATTCGCCTGTTCGGGCTCAACTCGGTCGGGTTGCAGCGGAGCGGGTTTTCCGAGGAGGTCGTGCGCGAGATGAAGAAGGCGTACCGCTACTGCTTCCGCTCCGACCTCAACCTCTCGCAAGGGGTGGAGAAGGCGCGTGCTGAACTGGCACTTCTTCCCGACGTGCAGCACTTCCTCGATTTCATCGAGGCGAGTCAGCGCGGAGTCGGCTTCTGAGCCCTCAATCCGTTTCGTCGTCGGCGGCTCATCTCGCCTTCAGCCGTCACAATGCGCCGCGTATCGGCGTCGTTGGGGCCGGTGGGCTTGGCGTGCATCATGTGCGCATCCTGCGTGATCTGTGTGGCGATCGATTCGTCGGCTTTGTCGACGAGAGTCCGGGGCGTGCCCGGGAGGTCGCCTCTCAGTTGCAGGTGACGGCGTGGCCAACGCTCGACCGGCTGCTGGATGAGGTGGATGCCGTATCGATTGTCGTTCCGACGACGGCCCATCATGCCGTGGCGTCGCGCGCGCTGGCGCGTGGCAAGCACGTGTTCGTCGAGAAGCCCTTCACGGTCACGCTCGAGGAGGCCGACGACTTGTTGGCGCAGGCCAAGGCGGCAGGCGTGCTGGTCCAGGTGGGGCACGTGGAGCGGTTCAATCGGGCGATGCGCGCGGCCATGCCGTACGTCGACGGACCACGCTTCATCGAGAGTGATCGACTGGCGCCGTTCAATCCGCGCGGGTCGGATGTCGCCGTCGTGCTTGACCTCATGATCCACGATCTCGATCTGGTGCATACGCTGGTTGGGACGCGGGTTGTCGATGTGCAGGCGATGGGGATGCCGGTGCTGACCCCCCAGGTGGATATCGCGAATGCGCGTCTCACGTTTGCCAACGGTGCGGTGGCGAATGTGACGGCCAGTCGGGTGTCGCGTGAGCGCTTGCGCAAGCTTCGCATCTTCCAGCGGAATGGGTATTTGTCGCTCGATCTGGCGGCGGGGACGGGCGAGTTCTTCCGTTTGCGCGGGGATTTTGATCCGATGCACTTGGCGCGTGCGCCGCGGGCCCTCGAGGACTTCGTCGAGCGGGTACCGCTCTCCGCGCCGGAAGCCGAACCGCTGGTACTCGAACTGTCGCAGTTCCTCGGAGCCGTGCAGGGGCGCAATCCCGTAGCCGTAACGGGCGAGGAGGGGCGCGATGCCCTTGAAGCGGCACTCCGGATCGAGACGGCGATCGATGCGGCACGCGCCGCACTCCGGGATGACGGGCGCCCTCGTGCGTGAAGTGCTGTTTGTCGTCGGAGAAGCCTCCGGCGACTTGCACGCCGGCAAGGTGGCGGAGGCGTTGGCCGCGTTGCGCCCGGGGACTCCGATGGCCGGCGTTGGCGGTGCGCATATGCGGCAGGCCGGCGTCGAGATCATCGAGGACGTCGAGCGCCTCGCGGTCATGGGCTTCGTGGAAGTGCTGCGTCATGTGCCGAAGCATTGGCAGCTCCTGCGCCAACTCGAGGCGCGGATGCGCAGCAGGCGCGTGGCGCTCGTCGTGGTGTTGGATTACCCCGGGTTCAACATGAAGGTGGCCGCCGCGGCCCGTCGTCATGGGATCCCGGTGCTGTACTACATCACGCCGCAGGTCTGGGCATGGGGCGCCAAGCGGTTGCCGCGGCTCGCACAGGTTGTCACCAAGGCGGCATCGATTCTTCCCTTTGAAGAGGCGTTGCTGCGAGCCCACGGCATCGATGCCACGTTCGTCGGGCATCCGCTGCTGGATCGAGCGGGCGCGCTACCGACGCCGGAGCAGGCCCGACTGCAACTCGGGCTGCGTGCCGATGCACCGGTGCTGGCCGTATTCCCGGGGAGCCGTCGAGCGGAAATTGAGCGCCATCTGCTGCCGTTTGTAGATACGGCGATCGAATTGCAGCGACGCATTCCCACGCTGCAGGCGGTGGTCAGCGTCGCACCAACGGTACGGATCGATGCCCGGGCGTGTCCGTTGCCGCTCGTTCAGGGTGCCCCGTTCCTGGTGCAACGGGCCGCCACGGCGGGACTGCTCAAGAGTGGTACGAATACGCTGGAAGCGGCGGTGGCCGGACTGCCACACGTGATCGGATATCGGACCAGTCCCATCACCTACGCGATTGCACGTCGGGTGGTGAAGATCCCGCATATCGGACTCGTGAACGTTGTGGCCGGTCGAGAGCTCTCCCGTGAATTCGTGCAGGATGCGTTCGCACCGTCCGTCGTTGCGGATGCGCTCCAACCGCTGCTCGACATCGGGTCGGTGGCGCGACGTCAGGCGGTGGAGGGATTGGCCGGCGTGCGGGATCAGTTGGGCACGCCCGGAGCCTCCGTACGCGTCGCCCGGATGATTGCCGAGCTGATGGGCGAGCGCCGGTGATCGAGGCGCGGCGGGTGGTGGTGCTGGATTGGAAGCTCCGCTGGTCGATCCGGCTCGGGTGGGTGCTACTTCGTGCCCTTGGGGCCACGTGGCGGTTGCGTATCGTCGGGCGCGCGCCGCTCGATTCACGGGCTCCGGCATCCGATCCGGTGATCTACTGCCTCTGGCATGGGCAGATCCTGCCGATTCTGTGGGGCCATCGCCCTCGGACGGGCGTGGTGGTGAGTGAGCATAAGGACGGGGAGATCATCACGCGCATTCTCGAGCGTTTTGGCATGTTCGGCGTGCGCGGTTCATCATCTCGCGGTGGGACGCGAGCGCTCCTCGAAGCGGCGCAGGTGGTGCGGGCGGGCGATGACATGGCGTTCACCCCCGATGGCCCGCGCGGCCCACGTCATTCGTTTGCTCCCGGCGCGCTGATTCTCGCGCACCGGGCTGAGGTCCCGGTGGTGCCGCTGGTCGCTTCCGTTGATCGCGCCTGGCGTTTGGGGAGTTGGGATGGCTTCGAGATCCCCAAGCCGTTCGCCCGCATCACCGTGCTTTACGACACCCCTCGCCGCGTCGTCGCGGATTCGCCGCGGGAGGCGGCGGCGCAGAGTGGGTACTTTGCTCAGCTCATGCACGATGCATTGGCCCGTGCCGACGCCTTGGCGAAGGCGGCGCGCGACTGATGCGCCGGCTCGATAGCGCTCGCCTCGCCGAATGGATCTGGCGGAACGAGGGGGGTACGGCGCCAGCGCTTCGTGCGCTCCTCGCGCCTGCCTCGTGGGCCTTCGCGGCGGCGGTGTCGTGGCGCAATCGACGCTTCGATCGGGCGTGGGCGCGTCCTGAGTCGGCTGAGGCGCCGGCGATGCCACTGCCGGCGCTTTCCATTGGGAATCTTTCGGTTGGCGGGACCGGCAAGACACCGGTCGCCGCGTGGTTCGCCCAGTCCCTGTTGGCACGTGGTGCTACGCCGGCGATCGTGATGCGCGGTTATGGCGAGGACGAGTGGCGGGTGCACCAGCTGTTAACGCCATCGGTGCGCGTCATTCGCGATCCCGATCGGGTTCGGGGGGCGCATCAGGCGTGCGCGTTGGGAGCGGATGTCGTGGTGCTTGACGATGCCTTTCAGCATCGCCGGGCAAGACGCGTTGCCGACGTGGTGCTGCTCAGCGCTGACCAGTGGGCTCCCACGGCGCGCATGCTGCCGGCTGGACCTTACCGCGAGGGGTTCGAGGCGTTACGCCGCGCGTCCTGCGTGATCATCACGGTCAAGGCAGAGCACGCGCTCCCGGCCGTGGATTCCCTGCTCGAACGCGTGGCCACGGTGGCGCCGGAGGTGCCGTATGCGGTGGTGCGCCTCGTGCCGGACAGCTTGCGGCGGTTCGACGTGGGCCGGGATGCTGGGCCGACCGAGCAGGGGCTGCGGGAGGCCGGGCAGGTGACATGGGGGGGCGTGAGCGGGATTGGCGATCCCGGAGCCTTCGCGGCGCAGTTGGCGGCCGCAGGGCTCCGCATCGGGGTGGCGCGGCATTTCCCAGACCATTTCCGGTTTACGGCCAAGGATGTCGCGCGCCTGCTTCAGGATTTCGACGGACTTGATGGGGTGGTCTGCACGCTCAAGGACGCCGTCAAGCTCGGTCCCCTCTGGCCTCCCGGGGCGCTGTCCCTTTGGTATGTTTCTCAAACCCTCGTGGTCGAGCGCGGCGCGGCGGTGCTGGGTGAGCAAGTCGACCGGGTCCT
>JBDKIJ010000406.1:0-2773 GCA_039797155.1 Gemmatimonadota bacterium
CAGATTTATCACGGCTTTGATGTGGGAACGGCCAAGCCGACGGCCGCCGAGCAGGCGCGTGTCCCGCATTACGGCATCGATGTCGTCGCGCCTGAGGTGCGGTATTCGGCTCATGCATGGGCAACGGATGCTAAGAAATGGGCGCAGCGAGCTGAAGCGGCGGGTACGCCACCGATCCTGGTTGGTGGGACGGGGCTGTACATTCGCGCGCTCGTCGAGCCGCTCGCGCCAGTGCCGACGCTTGATCCTGACCGGCGTGCACGACTCGGTGCCTGGTTGGACCAGCAGCCCTGGTCTACGCTTCAGCAATGGTGTCAGCGTCTCGATCCGGTGCGGGCGCATCTGGGACGGACGCAGTTGCTTCGTGCCATCGAAACGGCGTTGTTGGCTGGCGTTCGCCAGAGTGACAGCTTCGTTCCCCCCCGGTCCGCTGACCATCGCACACCGACTCATCCAGCGCGCTATCTTGTCGTGGATCCCGGTGCGGTCCTTTCCGCACGAATTGCTGCGCGTGTCCATGCGATGGTTCAGGCAGGATTCGTTGGCGAGGTGCAGGCACTGCGCGAGCGCGTGCCGGCAGAGGCGCCGGCCTGGAAAGCGAGCGGGTATACCGTGATGCGCGAAGCCATCGAGGGGCACCGCGCACTGAACGAGGCAATCGAACGCGTGATCATCGAAACCCGGCAATACGCCAAGCGGCAGCGGACCTGGTATCGTCATCAGCTGCCGGCGGCGCAGGTGACGTGGCTCGATCCGCTGGCCCCCGATGCGCTGGATCGGGCACTCGTCTGGTTGGATGCGGGGAGGACACACACATGAAGATCGGGATCACCTGTTATCCCACGTACGGTGGATCGGGCGCCGTGGCGACGGAACTGGGCATTGCGCTCGCGGCGCGCGGGCATGAGGTGCACTTCATCACCTATCAGCAGCCGTTCCGTCTGCCAAGTTTCTTGCCGCGCATCTGGTTTCACGAAGTCGATGTGGGGCGCTATCCGCTCTTCGAATACCCCCCATACGATCTCGCGCTGGCGGCACGCATGCACGAGGTCGTTCGCGATCACCAACTCGAGATCCTGCATTGCCACTACGCCATCCCGCACGCGACGAGTGCCTGGATTGCTCGGGAGATGCTGCGGGATGAAGGTCGCGACGTGAAGGTGGTGACCACCTTGCATGGGACCGATATCACCATCGTGGGGCAGGAGCGCTCGTTCTACAGCATCACGCGCTTCTCCATTCAGAAATCGGATGCGGTGACCGCGGTGTCGCAGTATCTCAGCGACGAGACCTATCGCGCCTTCGGCTGTGAGCGATGCGCCGTCGAGGTCATCCCCAACTTCATCGATCCCGCGCTCTTCGATCGGACACGCCATGCGTTTCCGGTGCCAGCCGAGGTGATTGCCGGGCGCAAGGTGATCATGCACATCTCCAACTTCCGCCCGGTCAAGCGGGTGCGTGACATCGTGCGCACATTCGCACGCATCACGCAGCGCGTTCCGTCCGTACTGGTGATGATCGGCGACGGACCGGAGCGCGTCGAAGCGGAGGTTGAGGCGCGAGATCTGGGGATCGCCGAACAGGTGCTGTTCCTCGGCAAAATCGATGCAATCGCTCCGCTCCTCGCAGGGGCGGATCTCTTCCTTCTCACAAGTGATAAGGAGTCGTTCGGTTTGAGTGCACTCGAAGCGTTGGCGAGCGGTGTCCCCGTCATCGGCGCGCGGGCCGGTGGTCTTCCCGAGGTCGTCACGGACGGAGAAACGGGATTTCTTCGTGACGTTGGTGATGTCGAGGGAATGGCTGCCGCCGGCGCAGCGCTGCTTCAGGATGCACCACGGTGGCTCCAGATGAGTCAGGCTGCCGCCCAGGACGCCCGTCGTCGCTTTGCCGAGGACGCGATCGTGGCCCGTTATGAGGCGCTCTACATGCAGACCTTGAACGCGCCGTCCCGCACGCCATCGTCGGGGACGGCATGACGGTCTGGCAAGCCATCGTGCTCGGCGTGGTGCAGGGGGTAGCGGAACTGCTGCCGATCTCGAGCTCCGCGCATTTGGCGCTCACGCCGTATCTGTTCGGGTGGGAAGACCATGGACTGGCCTTTGATGTCGCGCTGCATTTAGGCACGTTGTTGGCATTGTTCTGGTATTTCCGTGCCGAGTGGATGGCCATGGCGTCGAGCGCCTGGCGTATCACGCGAACGCGTCGGATCGAGGATGTCCACGATCGCCGTTTGGTATACCTGATCGTCGCCACCATTCCCGCCGGTATCGGGGGGCTGCTCCTCGAGGACCTCGCGGAATCCACCTTCCGATCCCCGGCATTGATGGCGGTGACGCTGGCGCTCATGGGCGTGGTGCTCTGGGCGGCGGATCGATGGAGTATCCGGTCGCGGACGATCGAGGAGATCACGCTGCGTGATGCGATGCTCGTCGGGTGCGCACAGGTGCTGGCGTTGGTGCCCGGCGTATCGCGTTCCGGATCGACGATCACGGCCGGTCGGCTCCTGCATCTTGATCGGGCGAGCGCCGCGCGGTTCAGCTTTCTCATGAGTATGCCGATTACGGCGGCCGCCGTCGTGTTGAAGATGCCCGAGGCCGTCGCGATCAGCGGTTGGTCGACGCCGCTCGTTGCCGGGGTGGCCTCGGCGGCCATCAGTGCCTGGCTGACCATCACGGTGCTCTTGCGATATGTGGCGAAACACAGCTTCGGTGTGTTCGCCGTGTATCGTCTCGTGCTTGCGCTGGTGATCGTCCTGACGATCGCTGCGCGGTGA
>JBDKIJ010000407.1:0-2798 GCA_039797155.1 Gemmatimonadota bacterium
TGGCCTGCACCGAGGTGATCGAGCCGTTGCGCGTCGAGGTGATGCGCTCCTGCAGTTCACCCATTTCCGTCGCGAGCGTCGGCTGATAGCCCACGGCGCTGGGCATGCGGCCCAGGAGCGCGGACACTTCGGAACCGGCCTGCGTGAAACGGAAGATGTTGTCGATGAACACGAGCACGTCCGCGTTCTCCTGATCGCGGAAGTACTCGGCGACCGTGAGACCCGAGAGACCGACGCGCATGCGCGCACCTGGCGGCTCGTTCATCTGACCGTAGATCAGCGCCACCTTGTCGATAACGCCCGACTCCTGCATTTCGAGATACAGGTCGTTCCCTTCGCGCGTGCGCTCGCCCACGCCGCAGAACACCGACTTGCCGCCGTGTCCCTTCGCGACGTTGTTGATGAGCTCCATGATGACGACGGTCTTGCCGACGCCGGCGCCGCCGAAGAGACCGATCTTACCACCCTTCACGAACGGTGCGATCAGGTCGATGACCTTGATGCCCGTTTCGAAGACTTCCGTCTTCGGCTCGAGGGCGACGAAGTCGGGGCGCTTGCGGTGAATCGGCCAGCGCTCGGCGCTCGCCGGGATCGGCTCCCCGTTGTCCACCGGCTCGCCGAGGACGTTGAGGATGCGGCCGAGGGCCGGCGCACCGACCGGCACCGAGATCGCGGCGCCGGTGTCGATGACGTCCATGCCACGCGTGATGCCGTCCGTGGACGACATGGCGACGGCGCGCACCTGGTTGCGGCCGATGTGCTGCTGCACTTCGGCGGTCACGATGACCTTGGCGCCATCGGGCGCGGTGCCTTCAACGCGCACGGCATTGAACAGCTCAGGCAGGGCATCGGTATCGAAGGCCACGTCGATGACGGGGCCGATGACCTGGACGATCTTGCCGACGGAGGTCGGCGCGGCAGTGGTAGCCATGAGTCGGATTTCCGATGTAGTGAACGTCAGCCCTGCAGTGCCGAAGCACCGCCGACGATTTCGGCGATTTCCTGCGTGATCTGCGCCTGACGCGCGGAGTTGTACGTGCGCTTCAGGAGCTGGAGAATCTCGGTCGCGTTGTCGGTGGCATTCTTCATCGCCGTGCGGCGTGCCGACTGCTCACCCGCCGCCGTCTCCACGAGCGCACGGTACACCGTGTTGCGCACGTACAGCGGCAGCAGCGCCTCGAGAATCTCGTCGGGGCTCGGCGACAGGATGAAATCCCGCGCCGCCCCAGCGCCGCTCGGCGCCACCACGGGGAGCACCTGCTCCGTCGTGGGAGGCGTCGACAGCGCCGACTTGTACTTCGCATACGTCACGTACACGGCGTCGAGCTCACCGGCCGCATAGCGCGCCATCAGCTCATCGATGATCGACGCCGCGTCCGTGGACGACGGGCGATCGCCGATGTCGGCACGCGTGCTCGTGAGCGCACGGCCGAGGTACTTGAAGAAGCCGATCCACTTGCGGCCGACGACGTGCAGCTCGACGCTGGCGCCCTCGGCCTCCATCGCGGCGAGACGCGCGCGCCCCTCGCGAATGAGGTTCGTGTTGAAGCCGCCGCAGAGCCCGCGGTTCGCCGTGATGATCACCAGCGCGGCGCGCTTCATCTGCGCCGGACGACGAAGCAGCGGGAACCGCTCCGCCAACTCCGGCGTGTACACGTGCGACAGCACCTCGCCGAGCGCGAGCGCGTAGGGACGCGCCGCGCTCACGCGGTCTGCGGCACGCTTCATCTTCGAGGTCGCCACCATTTCCATCGTGCGCGTGATCTTGCGCGTGTTCTCGACGGACTTGATGCGCCCCTTCAGTTCGCGGCCTTTAGCCATGGTTTGCCCTCACCGAGGTCTCGATGCCCCGTGGATCAGGCGAACGACTTGGTGAACTGCTCGATCGCGCGCTTCAGATCGGCTTCGGTGTCCTTCGCGAGCGCCTTGCTGCTGCGCATCGCGTCGAGCACCTGCGGGAACTGCGCGCGGACGTACTCGAGGAAGCCCTTCTCCCAGGCGCGCACCTTGTTGGTGGCGATGCCGTCGAGGAAGCCGTTCGTCACCGCATAGATGACGGCGACCTGCTCTTCGAACGGGAGCGGCTGGTACTGCCCCTGCTTGAGGATTTCCACCGTGCGCGCGCCGCGCTCGAGCTGGCGCTTCGTCGCCGCGTCGAGGTCCGACGCGAAGGCGGCGAAGGCTTCGAGCTCGCGGAACTGCGCGAGGTCGAGGCGGAGACGACCGGCGACGCTCTTCATCGCCTTCGTCTGCGCCGCGCCACCGACGCGCGACACCGAGATGCCGACGTTCACGGCCGGGCGGATGCCGGCGTTGAACAGGTCGGTCTCGAGGAAGATCTGGCCGTCGGTGATGGAGATCACGTTCGTCGGGATGTAGGCCGACACGTCACCGGCCTGCGTCTCGATGATCGGGAGCGCGGTGAGCGAGCCACCCGGCTTCAGGATGTCCTTGCCATCCACCACGCCTTCGTCTTCGCGCAGCTTCGCAGCGCGCTCGAGGAGACGGCTGTGGAGATAGAAAACGTCACCCGGATACGCTTCGCGGCCCGGCGGACGACGGAGCACGAGTGACAGCTGACGATACGCGGCGGCCTGCTTCGACAGGTCGTCGTACACGCACAGCGTCGGCTTCCCTTCGTTGTACATGAAGTACTCGGCCATCGCGCAGCCGGAGTACGGGGCGATGTACTGCATCGGCGCCGGGTCGGAGGCCGACGAGGCGACGATGATCGTGTACTCCATCGCGCCGGCCTGCTTCAGGCGCTCGACGACCGAGGCGATCGTCGACGCCTTCTG
>JBDKIJ010000408.1:0-3350 GCA_039797155.1 Gemmatimonadota bacterium
CTCGGCCGGTCTCGCGGCGCTCGTGCTCTTCGCCGACTACTCGTCGAAGCTGGGTGAGCACCTGGGCGCGGCGGTGAATTTCTCGATCGACGACCCGAAGGTCGTGATCGGCCTCCTCATCGGCGGCATGATCCCGTACCTGTTCGGCGCGTCGGCGATGCAGGCCGTGGGTCGTGCGGCGGGTGCCGTTGTTGAGGAAGTACGTCGTCAGTTCCGCGAAATGCCCGGCATCATGAAGGGCACCGAGAAGCCGAAGTATGACCGCGCGGTGGACCTCCTCACCAAGGCGGCGATCCGCGAGATGATCCTGCCGTCGCTTCTGCCGCTCGTGATCCCGGCGATCGTCGGCCTCGTGCTCGGCGGCGCGGCGCTCGGCGGCCTGCTGATGGGCACGATCGTGACCGGCCTGTTCGTGGCGATCTCGATGTGCACCGGCGGTGGCGCGTGGGACAACGCCAAGAAGTACATCGAGGAAGGCCATCATGGCGGCAAGGGCTCCGATGCCCACAAGGCGGCCGTCACGGGTGACACGGTGGGCGATCAGTACAAGGACACGGCCGGTCCGGCGATCAACCCGCTGATCAAGATCATCAACATCGTGGCGCTCCTCCTCATCCCGATGCTTTCCAAGGCCTGATCACGTGACATCTTCTTCGCAGCACGCTGCGACGTCACCGCGCGGACGAGAACTCGTCCGCGCGGTCGGCGTTTTGGGGCTCGCCGCCAGCATCTTCAACGTCACCGTCGGCGGCGGCATCTTCCGTCTGCCGGCAGGTGCCGCGGCATCCGCTGGTGCGGCGGCGCCCCTCGTGTACCTCATCTGCGCCGCCGTCATCGGCTGCGTCGTGCTCTGCTTTGCAGAAGCCGGTAGCCGCGTCACGATGACGGGCGGTCCGTACGCGTATGTGGAGGCGGTGTTCGGCCGCTATGTCGGCTCGATGGCCGGCGTGCTGCTGTGGATGCTGGGCACCACCGCCGTGGCGGGGGTGTCGTCGGCATTTGCCGAAGGGATCGGCGCGCTGTTCGGCATGCCCACGCTCCGGGTGCCGGTGCTGCTTATGGTGTTCACCCTCCTCGCCTACATCAATTCGCGCGGCATCGAGCAGGGCACACGGCTCATCATGGTCGCCAGCGCGGCGAAGCTGCTGCCGCTCCTGGCATTCGTTGGGGTTGGGGCCTTCTTCGTGCAGCCGTCCAATCTCGTCATTCACGACATGCCGTCCGCTCCGGATATGGCCCGCGCGGCGATCGTGCTCTTCTTCGCCTTCAGCGGGGTCGAGACGGCGCTGGTGCCAAGCGGCGAGATCCGCGAGCCGGCCCGTACGGTGCCGCGCGCGCTGGCCGTGGCGATGATCGGAGTCACGCTACTCTACCTGGCCGTGCATCTCGTGGCGGAAGGCATCCTGGGCAGTACGCTGGCTACCACCACCGTGGCGCCCTTGGCCATCGCGGCCGAACAGGCCGTGGGCAGCCCGGGGCGTATGCTGCTGCTCGCCGGCGCGTCGGTCTCGATGTTCGGGTACGTCAGCGGCATGACGCTGGCTGTCCCGCGTGCGCTCTTCCGCTTTGCTGAAGACGGCCTTTTGCCGCGGGCGGTGGCGTCGGTGCATCCGCAGTTCCGTACGCCGCATGTGGCGATCTACGTGCAGACGACGCTGGTGTGTGCGCTGGCGGTGTTCAACTCATTCGAGCAGCTGGCCGTGATTTCGAATCTGGCGGCGCTGCTGCTGTACGCCGGGTGCGCGGCGGCCACGTTCATGCTCCAGAAGCGCGGCATTCGGCAGAGCGATGCGACGCCGTTTGTGGTACCGGGTGGGCCGATCATTCCGCTCGTGACCGTGCTGCTGATCGGTTGGCTGCTGACGTCGATTACCGTGGCGGAGTGGACGGTCTTGGGTGCAACGCTCGCGGTTGCCAGCGTGCTCTACGTTATTGCCGGACGGACGTTGGACCGGGCAAGCTGAGCGGTATAACTGAACGGCGTAGCCGAACGGACTACCGCCACCCTCCCGAATTGCACATTCTCCCTGTGACGGGTTTCACGAAGATGTGAACGGGATGGGATGGCGGAGTCTGTCGCTGGAGTGATGCTCGCGGATGCATGATCCGATTGTAGTCACAGGGATTGGGATCCTGACGTCAGTGGGTTCAGGGCGATCCGAGTTCTGGGATCGGTTGATTGCCGGTAGGTCCGGCATCGGACCCATCACCGGTTTCGATGCGTCATCCTTTGCCACGCGGATCGGATCGGAAATCCGCGATTTCGATGCGGCACAGTGGATGCCCGCCAAGGTCGCAAAACGCATGGGCCGCAATTCGCAGCTGGCCATCGCGGCGGCCACACAAGCCGTGCGAGATGCCGGCCTCGATCTCACTGTGGTGCCACGCGATCGGATTGGCTGTGCGATCGGCACCGCAGCCGGCGACTATCCCGGTCTCGAGGAGAATCACGCCGAATTCGTGCATCGCGGTGCGAAGGGCGTGAGCCCCTTCACCGTGCCGAAGGTCATCCCCAACATGCCGGCGGGCAACGTCGCCATCGCGCTCGGCATTCACGGGCCGAATCTCGCCCCGATTTCGGCGTGCGCCACCGGCACGCATGCCATTGGGGTGGCGGTCGACATGCTGCGTCTGCGCCGCGCCGACGTGATGCTCGCTGGCGGCGTCGAAGCCACGATGACGCCGTTCGTGTTGAGCGGCTATATGGCGATGGGCGCGCTGTCGGCGAACAATGACAACCCTACGCGCGCAAGTCGCCCATTCGACAAGCACCGCGATGGATTCGTGATGGGGGAGGGCGTCGCCGTGCTCGTGCTCGAGCGGTTGAGTGATGCCAGGGCGCGTGGGGCGTCGCCGATTGCGGAGGTCGCTGGCTTCGGGTTGTCTGCCGATGCACACGGCATTGCACAACCGGATCCGAACGGGACATGGGCCGCCCGTGCCATGCACGACGCGCTGCGCGATGCAGAGCTCGCCCCAGAGGACGTGCAGTACATCAACGCCCATGGCACGTCGACCCCGGCGAACGATCGCACGGAGACTTGCGCCATTCGCCGCGTGTTTGCAAACCCGCCAGCGGTCAGCTCGATCAAGTCGATGCTCGGCCACACACTCGGCGCCGCTGGCGCTATCGAAGCTGCAGCGACGGCGCTCACGATCGCGAACGGTGTGATTCCGCCGACGATCAACTACGAAACGCCGGATCCCGAGTGCGACCTCGACGTCGTACCGAACACCGCGCGACACGCCCCCGTGCGCGCCGCGCTCTCCAATTCGTTCGGGTTCGGCGGGCAGAACGGCGTCCTCGCGTTCAAGCGAGTCTAGGTCCGTATCGTCCACACAAGCGAACG
>JBDKIJ010000409.1:0-7063 GCA_039797155.1 Gemmatimonadota bacterium
CGATTGCTTCGTCACGACCCCGTCGGGGGATGGCCCTGCTGGTCACCATGTTCGTGATCATTCTCCTCGCCACGTTCGGTGCGCTCATGGTGGGGACCGTTGATTTGCACAGCAAGTCCAATCGGAACGTCGCCGACGCGATTCAGGTGCAGGAAGCCGCCGAAGCCGGCCTCGCCCATGCGATTGGCTTGTTCCATGTACAGCTCACGGAAGATCCCTTTAATGAAATCATCCGTGGGAAGAACGCCGTGTGGAACGGCGGGACTGGAGATGACGGGATTCTGCAGGGGGTGACCCCCTTCGAAATTCCGGATGCGGATGCAATTCCGAGTACGGGACTCGTCCTCAATGGATACCGGTATACGGTTCGCGTCTCGGATGACCCGGCTGATGATGCCGATCCGTCGACCGACAGCAACCAGCGGCTGATGGTGTCATGTACCGCCGTCTCCGCGAGCGGCGCTGGGCCCTCCGCCGAAGTCCGCGCGATCGTCGAGCGGTCCAGTACGGACTATCGCGTCATGCTCGACGGACCCATGACCTTCACGCGGCCGATGAAGATGGCAGCCAGTTGTGCTCGGGGCTATCTGAACGGTGTTATCGATCCGACGACGGTGGCCTCCGAATCCGGCGGTGGATGGTTCGCCCCGTCGGGGATAACGATTCCCGCCAGCTTTACTGGAGGGCGCTCCGTCGCCTCGGTCGCCACGATTCCGTCCATCGCACCGAGCACGAGATGCAGTAGCTATATGACCGCGGTTGGAACGGTCTCCCTGTCCGGCACGGGAGTACGGTGTTACTCGGGGGATGTGACCGTCACCTCTACCGTCAGCAGTGGTGTCAACGTCACCGTCGTGGCCACGGGCTCGATTACCGTCACCGCTGGACGCATCAACTCGGCCTCTTCCGCCCCAGGCAACAACATTTCACTGATTGCCGGTGAAGACGTCCTGCTCAATGGTGATGCCGAGTTCCGCGGTGCGGTCTACTGCGGTGGGCAGATCTCGATGCAAGGGACATCACGCGGGAACGGGGGCGCCATTTACTGCCGTGGGGATCAAATCGGCAGCGTGGTCGGTGGGACACCGCAAAAGCACGTCTTCAATTCGTCCTTTTCCAACAACATGATCGGTGGGTGTGGTGCATCGTCCGGAGCGCTTGTTGGCTCCTGGCGTGCGACCAGCTGGTATCCAGTGATCGGCAGCTGAATCGAGCACGATCGTCCAAAAAACGAAGGCCCCGCAGTCGCTGCGGGGCCTTCGTTTTATCCTGCCATGAGATCGCGGGTTATCGCATTCCCGCCAGCGCCTGCAGTGCCGCCACCCGCTCTTCCGTGGGCGGGTGCGTGCTGAACCACTTGCTCATGCCGCGCAGGTTGAACGCGGCCAGCGGGTTCACAATAGCCAGCGGGGCCGCGCTCGGCGCGACGTGCATGGGAATGCGGCGCGCGCCCATCTCGAGGCGCTGCAAGGCACTCGCGAGTGCCAACGGGCGCCCGCAGATCTCGGCGCCCACCGCGTCGGCCTTGAACTCCCGCTGCCGAGAGATGGCGAACTGGATCACCATCGCCACGATCGGGCCAATGATCAGCATGAGGATCGCGACGAGCGGGTGCCCGCCTTCCTCGTCGTCGCTGCGCCCACCGAAGAAGAACGCAAACTGCGCCAGATTGCTGATCGCGCCGGCCATCGTCGCCGCGATCGTCTGCAGCAGCATGTCGCGATTCTTGATGTGCGCCAGCTCGTGCGCAATGACCCCCTCAAGCTCGTCGCGGTTCATCATCCGCATGAGCCCCTCGGTCACGCACACCACGGAGTTGGATGGGTTGCGGCCGGTCGCGAAAGCGTTCGGCTGATCGTGCGGCGCAATCGCCACCACGGGCATGGGGAGGTCGGCGCGCTGCCGTAGCCGGTCCACCATCTCGTACAGCTCCGGGGCCTCCGTTGCTGTCACCGTGCGGGCGCCGTAGGAGCGTAGCACCAGGCTGGAGGAGCCCCAGTACATGAACACGTTCATCGCGGCCGACATCATCAGCGCCATCATGGCGCCGTTGCTGCCGCCGATCGATTGGCCAATGGCCACGACGAGGCCGGTCAGCCCCGCCATCAGCATAAAAACTTTGAGATTATTCATGGGTCGAATCGGTACCGGACGGGTCAAGCTCCCGTAATACGCTAGCGATGGCCTCGGAGCTGCGCAGCCCCCGGATCCCCTCCACGAGCTCCGATGGGGCCTCCACCGCACCCCGGCGCGCGAGCTCCTCGGCCACCGCGTTCAGATGTCGTGGCCATACGTACCGGGCGTGGGTGAAAAAGTTCCGTCGGGCTTCCGGGTCGTCGAGGAGGAAGGTGGCCAGCGGGCGTCCCCCCTTCTTCGTGTTGCAGGCCATGCAGGCCGTCACTACGTTGCCGGGAGACCCGTCCCCTCCCCGCATGCGGGGCTGGACATGGTCCACGCTCAGGGACTCCGGCTCGTGCACCTGGCCGCAGTAGACGCATCGAAATCCGTCGCGCGCAAAGAGCTCCGAGCGGTTCATCCGTCAGTCTACCCCGTTTCCCGTGAATCTTCCCGATCACAGCCGTCGGCTCATTTTCGAACGGCTGACGAAATTCCTCGATGTCGAGGAAAGCGTGGAAACGGCGTCCGACCGTCCCCCTCGACTCACCACCACCGCCCTCGAGGCCCTGCGTATGTCGCGCTCCCGTGAACGGATCCTGAACAACCTGGAAGAGATGTATCGTGAAGCGTTCGAGCGCGCCAAGGAGACGGGTGATCCGTCCCAGATGGCGGCGCTTGATTTCTCATACCGCCGCGAACAGCTCTATTTCGAGATCCTGCTCGACGTGCGCGACGCGATCGAGAAGCGCTGAGACGGAAAGCCGGGGAGCGCGCGAAACCGGGGGCGCACGCCGTTCGTCATGAGTGGATGACGTCCCCCATCGCCGACCCCCTGTTTCTGGCCTTTCAACAGGCGCTGGCTGGGCGGTATTCCATCGATCGCGAGCTTGGACGCGGCGGGATGGGGATCGTGTACCTCGCGCGCGAAGTCGACCTCGATCGGCTCGTCGCCATCAAGCTGTTGCCGCCGGACCTTGCCCATCGGGGTGAGGTCCGGTCGCGTTTTCTGCAGGAAGCGCGAACGGCCGCGAACCTCTCGCATCCGCACATCGTCCCAATTCACGCGGTCGATCAGGTCGGCGATTTCGTGTACTTCGTGATGGCGTATGTCGACGGGGAGACGCTCGCGCAGCGCGTGCAGGGGCGTGGTCCGGTCGCCCCACGCGAAGCCACCCGATGGTTGCGTGAGACCGCGTGGGCGTTGAGTTACGCGCATGGCCGCGGGGTGATCCACCGCGATATCAAACCCGACAACATCCTCATCGAACGGGAGAGCGGACGCGCCCTCGTCGCCGATTTCGGGATTGCGGCGGACATCGGCGATCAGGAGGCGGGACGCCACGGGACGCCGGAATTCATGAGCCCGGAGCAGGCGCTCGGCGCGGAGCCCGGCGCAGCCAGTGATCTCTATGCCCTCGGTATTACCGCGTACTACACGCTCACCGGGCGCGTGCCGTTCACGGGAGATGATACCGAGCAGATCCTGCAGCAGCAGTGCACGGCGCCGGTGCCCTCAATGGCGGCCAACGGGGTGGTGGTCCCGCGCAAGGTGGCACAGCTCGTGGAACGGTGCCTGGCCAAGACGCCGGAGCAGCGGCCCGCTTCGGCACAGGCCGTTGCAGATCAGTTGGGAAGTGCCATGGCGGACCGCCGGGAGTTGCCCGCCGTGCTGCGGGCCTTCGTGAAGCGCACGGGACGCCTCGACGGTGGTGGGACCGTGCTCACGCTGCTGGGCGCCCTCGGCCTCGCGATTGTGGTGGCCTCCTGGTTGGGTCCACTCCCCGGTGTCGTGACGTTACTGGTGAGCATGGTTCTCGCGCCGGTCCTGTATGCCGTGTACACGGCGCGCCAGTTCCAGTTGCAAGGCTTCGCGCACGCCGATCTGGCACCGGCCTTTGCCTCCGAGCTGGAGGTGCTGCGCGAGGAATGGAGCGTGCAACCGCGCCGTGGTGTGGCGATCCTCGAATGGGGCGCACGTTCGGCAGCGCGCGTGCTGGCGACGACCACGATCGCGCTCACGCCATTGGCGGTCCTTGGCAACTGGCTGCCACGCTTTGAACCCGTGACGCCGCTCGTGCTGCTCTTTGCCGCCGCGGCGGCCGCCGCGACGATCGCGTGGCTCGCCCTGCTGCAACTGCGGCGCGAGGTGGATCTCAGCTTCTGGCGCGCCGTGTGGACCGGGCGATTCGGGGAAACGGTGTTTGCCGTCGCCCGACGTTTCCGTGGACGTGCCGTGGTGGTACCGGCAATGACGCATCGTGCCACGGAACTCTCGCTCAGTCTGGCCGCCGAACAGCTTTTCGAAAGTCTGCCGCGCGAGGCGAAACACGCCCTCGGCGATATGCCGGCCGTGTTGCAGCGCTTGCAGCGTGATGCGCACCAGCTGCGTACCCGACTGGCTCAGTTGCAGGAGATCCTCGCGGTTCGTCGCGAGGAAACCGCGGACGATGTAGGGCGAACGGCACTCGAGCGTGAGCATACGCGCGTTCGTGCCCAGCTGCAGGACACCGTCGCCGCACTCGAGACACTCCGGCTTGGCCTCCTGCGCCTGCATGCGGGAGCAATGTCGATTGAAGGGCTCACGACACACCTCGACGTTGCGGCAGCCCTGTCCGACGATGTGATGCGGTTGGCGGCCGCCAATGAAGATGTGGAGCAGATGCTCCGTCACGATGCGGTCCCCACTCCGGTCTGAAGACGAGCCATCAGCGATGCGCACCCCACCGGCAACCCTCGAGACGCCAGACGCGACGACGTTCACACCGGGTACGGTGGGGGATCGTGCTGCCGTCATCCCCGCCGCAAACATCCGATCCTCGATCGGGCGTGTCGAAACCGGCGACGCGGTAGACGGTACGCCACCCGCCCGTCGTTCACCGCTCCGCCGCGTGCTTCGTGTGGTGCGGGATCTCACGATTGGGATGGCATTGGTCGCCGCGATTCCCCTGACGCTGATCCACACCGTGGGATCGCAGCTGCAGCAGATCAATTTCGACCGGGCCCGCGTCAATCTGCTGGCTGATGGACGCATGCGTCCGCTTCGACATCCAGTGGATGCGCGCATTGCGCCCGAGGCCGCTGGCCAGGCGCTGCATCGACTCATCCCCATCCAAGCGCGGGAGCTCTTCCCCCTGGCCGCGCCGTCTGCTGAAAAATTCCCCTGGCGGAATGCCCAGCTTGATTCGACGCTGTTTGTGGGGGTACGCAGCACCCGGTGGCGCGGCCCTGAGTCGTCGCAGATCATCACGGCGGCGGCGAGAGGGCTCCCCGCTCGGGAGCGTGCGTGGCTGCAAGCGCTCGCGGCCCTGCCGATGTGGACTGACCTCGACGTGGTCGCACGCGCCGAGCGCATCGATATTCTCGGCCAGCGATTCCGCATCCCCTTTCGCAACGATGCGTGGCTGATGGCGATGCCCCTGCCGCAATTCGACGCGTTGCGTCAGGTCGCGTACGCTGGTGTGGCGCGTGCCGCGCACTACGTGGCGATCGGCGAACCGGCGCAGGCGGAGGCGGCCCTGCAAGCGGTCGTCTCCCTCGGTTTTGCGCTGCAGGACAACGGCACCACCACGATGGAGGCCGTGATGGGTCGCGTTGTGGCGAATCTTGGTCGCGACGGGCTCCATCAATTGTATGCCACCGGGTATCGAGCAGAGCGCTTGCCTCTGGCGGCGCCGCCTCCGAGCGCAGCGGATGGCCCGAGCGCATCGCAGCGACCCGTACACCTCGAAGCCGAGGCGCTTCGTGATATCGCGGATGTGCGACTTCCTCTGGCCTTTCGTTTCGAACGGATCGGACATCTGGGATACGCCAGCTGCACCAGCGCATGGGCGGTTTTGCGCGGCCCATCGGAGGCGGCGCGCGCCATGCTCGTTGCGGCCCCGACCATCTTGGCACGTTTCGAGTCCGAGCGGGCCTTTCTTGAGCTTATCAGAAAGACGCATACCGCCATGCCGACGCGCGACGTGCCGCCGAGTGCCATGCTACAGCTGGTGCAGGGGGCCGCGAACGTGACGAGCACGGTGACCGGCAATGTCCAGATCGCCAGCTGCACCCGCGTGATCATCGGAGATTTTTCCTACCGCTGATGTATGGCCGGATCCCGGTGGTGGTCCACCGGTCTTGTTAATCAATAAAAATTGATATATTGAGAGCATGCCATCCGTCGCCGTACTCGATCTCGCGTCCGCTGCCCAGCGCTTTCATGCGCTTTCCGACGAGACGCGTCTGGCCATCCTCGACATGCTGCGGGATGGCGAGCGATGCGTCTGCGACTTGCAGGACGCGCTCGATGCGGCACAATCGCGTCTCTCCTTTCACCTCCGCGTGTTGCGCGAAGCGGGACTCGTGACCGATCGTCGCGAGGGACGGTGGGCCTACTACGCCATCAATCCGGGGGCGATGGAATCCGTGCATGATGCCGTGCGCTATCTCGCCACGGATGCGAGTGCCGGTCGCCGCGCGTTACGGGTGTTTGGGCGCTGCTGCGAGTAGTCGATGCGCGTTCGGAGAAAGCTCATGTCGCATACATCAACATTTCTTGTTGGGAGGAGTGACTCATGACCACGAACATCACCGAGGTGGTGCGCGAGAAGTACGGGGAAGCGGCGCGTCGCGTGTTGACCGTCGCCGGTGAGCCGGCGGCCGCCGATGCGTGCTGCGGTCCGGTCAACTCCTGCTGTGGTGGCGCGGCGTTCAACGGATCGGTGGATCCGATCACTTCGAACCTGTACGTCAATGGGGAAACGGACGAGCTGCCGACGGCCGCGGTGCTTGCGTCGCTCGGCTGTGGCAACCCCACGGCGCTTGCTGCGATCCATGCCGGTGAGGTCGTGCTCGACCTCGGCTCGGGTGGCGGCATCGATGTGCTACTCTCGGCGCGGCGCGTCGGCCCGACGGGGAAGGCGTACGGCCTCGACATGACCGACGACATGCTGGCCCTCGCGCG